>JAJCYJ010000329.1 GCA_029262975.1 Saprospiraceae bacterium | reverse complement strand
CCTTCTCCGATAACAGGAAAGTTGGGTGGCCATGTTGTGACCATTTTCCATTTAAATTTTTTGTTCAAGTTAATATTCGGTGCTTCTATCAATTTTGTAGGATTTGGGCGACAACTACCGGCTATAATAGCTCCTCCTAATCCTGCGACCATACCTTTCTTCAAAAAATCCTTTCGTTTCATATTGTTTTTTTCGTAATAAGTTTTTCTTTGTGTGTTTATTGAATTGCCAATATCGTTAATTATCATTTAGCATGAGTAAAAAGTACAATGAGCCAGAAGGTTTAAATGAAGTAGCCAAATTTCATAAGACTTTTGATATGCCTATTCTCGACATTCCGACCATTCCTGCTACAGAGAGATGTTCACTCAGGATCAATTTGCTTCAGGAAGAATTAGACGAACTAAAAGATGCTCTTGCAGACAAAGATATCGTAGAGGTGGCCGATGCGCTGTGCGATCTTCAATACGTGCTATGCGGAGCAATTCTTGAGTTTGGATTGGGCGATAAATTTAAATCACTTTTTGATGAAGTACAACGATCCAATATGAGCAAGACGTGTAAATCATTGGAAGAAGCCACGGAAACTCAAGATCATTATAAATCCAAAAAAAATACAGATTCACATATTGTGCGACGCAATGGTGAATATCTAGTATTTAGAGAAAGTGATGGGAAAGTCTTGAAATCCGTAAAGTACAGCCGCGCTAATATAAAGGGTTTGCTCTGAAAGGTCAGTATTTCAAAAAATGCTTAATCGCTCATCTGAAAGAATCTAAGTTTTATTACGTCATATTATTACCTCCTATTATTACTGACATGAAGCTGACTTCAGGCTTCTGACCAAGTATTGAGTCTTGCCTATACATTTATTTCTAAAATGAGGTGAGCTGCCATTTTTAACTTTTCTCTATAAGTACATCAGGGTTTAAAATCCACTTCGGATCAATAGATTTTTTTATAGCCTTCAATATCCTGCCGAAGATCCGGCTTTGTTGTTGACCATAGTGCTTTTGATGATCCTTTCCTACAGCATGATGATGTGTAATAGTGCCGCCTAATTCAATGATCTTGTCCGAAATAATCAATTTAATTCTATCCCATTGTTCCATCTCATTTCCTGATTGCCCCTTGGCAATAATGGTATAGTAGGGTGCAGGACCATCAGGGTATAAATGAGTGAATCTACAAGTAATGAATCCTCCACCAGCTATTTCTTTAATGGCCCTATTACCGACAGATAGAATGCCCTTATGAAAATCACTAAACTGATCCCAAGTGACGGCAGTCTCGAAGGTTTCCATAATACATCCGTATCTAACAAATGAATCCCTGAGGTAGGGGGCGCGTAAAAATGACTTTTTCCAGGAATCGGCAGATTGATCTCTTATCGAATTATCGGCTCCCCTTTCTTCCCAGCGTCCCTTATGATTCTTACAAATTTCCAGTCCGGCATTCATATGATGCGATACATCAAAATGGGCCGATTCAAAACCAAGTATGAGCACATGTTCTCGCCCATTTCCCAATCCATTAGATATGGCTTCCATCTTATCGACCAGTCGGGCATTAGTTGGAAATAATCCGGATTGGGCAATCGCCCTGCAACAATTGACAGCATCGTCCCATTCCAGAAAAGATATGGATTTTGATTGTTTGAATTTCGGTATGTCCTGAAGGCGAATCCAGGCTTCTGTGATGATACCAAATATCCCTTCTGATCCGGAGATTAATCGTTCTTCACTTGGTCCAGCTCCAGATCCTGGTAATCTTCGAGTCTGCATGATTCCTCTGGGAGTTACGAGACGAACCGATTGGACAAATTCATCAATATGTGTATAAAGAGTGGCATAATGTCCTCCGGATCTTGTAGCTATCCAGCCTCCAAGTGTTGAAAATTCATAACTTTGAGGAAAATGCCGAAGAGTCAGGCCATGTGGTCGCAATGCCTCTTCAAGTTTAGGTCCAAAAATACCTCCTTGTACACGGGCTGTGCGGCTTACCTGGTCAACTTCTATAACTTGGTTAAAATGCCTCATATCCACAGTTATGACACCATCATAAGCGTCATTATCTGTTGGTTCGACACCCCCTGAAACTGAAGAGCCACCTCCATAGGGAATTAATGAAATGGCATTGTCTTCTGCGAATTGGTATAAAGCTATAATGTCATTTTCAGTCTTAGGAAAGGCGACATAATCAGGGGGATTGTCGAATTGTGCGTGTGCACCTCGCCAAATATCTCTAAACGATTTGCCATAGGCATGAGATATTCTATCAAGTTTTGATGATGAGCAGATATTTTCTATGCTACAGGTCAACTCAAATCTTGGCGGTCGGACAAGGATATCTGTGATCTTGGGTCTTGGGATTTCATTAAACTCTCTAATGCCGAGAGCAGATTTAAGGAGGCCCTTATAATTTTCAATTGCTTTAGTATCAAGTTCGTAATCTTCAAACCCCCAACCCCAAAAACTTCTGACTGGCATTTCTTTTATCTACGAAGTTTTGGATGAACCATCTCCATCATCATCTGTGGTTTCAGTTCCTTCATCGGCTGCCTGATCCTCATTTGGTGTGGTATCTTCATAAGCATCGGCAGCTTCGTCAATCATTTCGCCCATTTCTGCGATTTGTTTGCCAGCTATATTTTCAACTTCAATAATAGCATCGTCAACAAGTTCATTTCCATCTCCATCATGATCTGTAAAACCGCCGGCTTTCGTGATTTCTTTTTTGATTTTGTGTTTGGTCTCATCCAGAGTAATCATGCCTTCTTGAACACCTTCGTAATCACCCTTTGCAAATTTTTCTGCCTTGCTAAAAAAATCATCAGTCCCATCTAATAAAGAATCGCTTTTTTTATCACTGATCACTTCGTGAAATGGTTTAGGAGGAGGAGTTGCTGCTTCTTCTGCTTCTTCTGCTTTCGCGCGATCCAGCGTTTTATCAATCTTCTCATTAATATCATCAAGGATATCGCCTGCTTTATCGACTATATTTTCCTTGGTTTTTATGACTTTTTCACCAAGTTTTTCAGTAAAATCCTTAGCTTTCTCCAGATTCTCGTTGTTCTCGCCTAAAATTTTACTTCCAAGTGACTCAACAGCGTCGCTTCCTTTATCGATTAGCTCTTCTCCTCTCCTAAGTACTTTTTCACCAATCTTTTCTGTAGTAGATGCTGCTTTTTTTAGCGTTTCACTTTTGTTTACCATGTTGATAGTACCTTCTGCAGAGTGCAATATGGCATCTCTTAATGTTCCTGTTTTTTCGACAAGACTTTCTCCTATATCCCCTGCTTTCTCAAGTAAGTCGCCTCCTACTTCTCCAGCTTTATGCATTGCCTTCTCTCCAAGATCTGTGCCTTTCTCCATTATATCTTCACCAAAATCTTCCGCCTTTTGCATGACCTTGCCACCAATATCTGCTCCTTTTTCAAGAATACCTTCTCCAATGTCGCTAGCCTTATTAATTACCGATTCACTCAGTTCCGCACTTTTGTCAAGCAGGTCGCCTCCAGTATCTTTGGCCATACCAAAACCCTTTTCAGCGGCGGATTTACTAACAGATTTGGTAACGAAGAAGAGTTTTTTGATTTCACTAAAAATTCCCATAGTTTCTGATTTTTAAATTTGAATCGGTCAAGCTAGCAAGTTACGAAAAAAGTGTATAGCTTCATTGATAATGAAGATGTATTGGAAAACTAATTAGTACTCGATGTAAATATTTTTCGCCGCGCACTATACCCAGATCCGAGGTTTACAAATACTGCATTGTGATTGCAGTTACTACGCTTTTTAGGGCTTCCTTTTATTGACGAAGCAGCATCTCATACAATGCTGTAGATTTTTGAGGGACAATAGGTTGATGGGTTGTTATTCTTTAACTATGTTTACTATTTTTGACTTTATATAGAGGACTTTTGCATGTCGACGAAAATACAACTGGAGATATATGCGCTTATCAAAGAAATCGTTCAGATGGACCGTGTGTCTGATCAGTTGAATACTACAAGAGGTGAATTAAAAGAAGCGAACTTAGAATTGGGCAAGTTAGACGTTGCACTTCGTCGTGAATTAAGAGATATTGAACAACTTGAAGGGTTATCAACGAAAGCAATTTTTTATCAAATTCTGGGAAGTAAAGAAAAGCAATTAGAAAAAGAAAGGCAGGAATATCTCGAATTATCACTTCAGGAGGAAGATTTAATAAATAGTATTCAAATTTTGGAGTATGAGGTAAACTTACTTTCGGCAAAATATTCTTCAAGCAATCAATTGAAAAAAGATTTGGAAAAGTTGAAGAGGAAAAGGGAAGAGGAAATAATTAAATCTGATCCCGATCTAAGGATTGAATTACTTGAAATAAGTACAGAATTAGAAGAAACATATCAGTTTAAAAATGAACTGGACGAAGCGATTGAAGTAGGGAGTATTTGTCAAAATTTGACACAACAAATTATAACTCACCTTTCCCAAGTCAGGGATTGGGGTAAGTGGCCTGCTCATCGAAGACGAAGGAAGAAAGGACGTAATTTAAGACGAGATGCAATCGATAGAGCCAGGAACCTTGCATATCAAGTCAAACATCACCTCAATTTATTTGAAAAAGAATTGGCCGATATCGGAAAGCAAATTACGTTTAATGCAGATACATCAAAATTCACACAATTTTCCGATTTCTTTTTTAACAATCTTATTACAGATTGGATCATGCAGCAGCAGTTAACACAAGCTATTAATTCGGCTAACTTGCTTTACAGACATTTATTAAATTGTATGACTGAATTAAAGGTCAAAAGGGATGGCCTGTTGACTGACCTCGAAAAATTAAATAATCGTCGTGATTATATATTGACCAAATAGTCTCATTTATATGCCTTTAAGATCAAACAGATAAACCTGTTCGGTATATCACAGATATCCAAAACGCTTCAGACTAAGCTAAACATTTCTGATCAGATCGTTCATGCCAAATTATTTAGACTATTGGCTTGTGTTCCTATTAAATACGAGTGAAAAACAGTACGGACCCGTAATTTAAAATTGAAAAAAAAACACTTGATTTGTTCTATAATTATAATTTCTTAGCTTCCACAATTGCTGATAATTCGTCTCTATAATTTTTTCCTATAGGAATCATTTTAAGTTGTCCTTTTTCAGTCAATTGAACCATGTTGCCTTCTATAGCAGTGAGTTTATTCAGATTTAATATATACGATCTATGAATCCTCTGAAAAATTCCAGATGGTAATTTCTCTACCAGACTCTTCATTGTCTGCAACGTGATTACACGACCAGTTTCTGTTCTTATAATAACATAATCTTTCAGCCCTTCGATATAAAGAATATCTCTATAATAGACCTTCATCATTTTTTTATCACTCTTAACAAAAAAGAAATCATCCTTTCTGTCAGTACTTAAAGTAACAGTTCGTTCTGTTTTGAATTTATCTATTGCCTTATTTGATGCTTTCAAAAAACGTTCAAAGCTTATAGGCTTTAATAAGTAGTCAATAGCTTCAAGGTCGAATCCTTCTACAGCATATTCTGCATAGGCTGTCGTGAAGATGGCAAGAGGGGGATTAGAAAGAGATCTTAAAAATTCAACTCCAGTAAGTTGAGGCATTTGTATATCGAGGAACATTAAATCAACATCATGCATATGCAATGCATTGTTTGCTTCAATTGCATTGCTGCACTTTGCAACAATATGAAGTTCAGGAATATTAGAAATGTGCGCTTCTAATATTTCTAAAGCTAAAGGTTCATCATCTATTATAATTGTGTTAATCATGTTAATGAAGTTTGTTGAATTGCTTGTTTAATTGTAGAGACAAAGAGACCATGAACTCTTTATCATTTTTTTCAATTTCCAATTTATGTCTTTTAGGATAAAGTATATTTAATCTTCGACGAACGTTGGTAAGCCCTATACCTCCAATCTTCTTGTTCTGTACTTTTAACGACACCTCATTGGTAGGAAGACTATTTGTCACTTTAATGTGTAGTGATTTCTCTTTGATGTCCAGATTAATATTCACATAGCCGGACTTAAGTGCATGATCTATACCATGCTTGAAGCTATTCTCTAAAAATGGTATAAATAGTAGGGGGGCAATTTTATGGCCGGAGGGCGAACCACTAATATTCATATCCATTTTAAAATTATCACCATGACGAATCTTCTCAAGTTCCAGATAATTCTTCATATAATTTATCTCCTGGGTCAACGCAATATTTCGTTCATTGCTTTCATATAGCATATAGCGCATCATTTCGGATAATTTTAATACTATCTCAGGGGCCTTATCAGATTTCTTCAGAGTCAAGGCATAAAGACTGTTTAAGGTGTTAAAAAAGAAATGTGGATTGATCTGCGTCTTGAGAAATTTCAATTCAGAAGTCAGATTTTGCCGCTGAAGATCCATACGCTCTCTTTGGTGTTCCATCCAGTCATTGATAATCTTATAAATGGATGAAGAAAAACCGACGAAGAAACTTCCAAGAAAGAAACTGCTGTTATTTTTAAATGTAAATACTTCTGATAATTCATTGGTCCCACTTTTGAACAGCCAATAATGAAGCAAGACTTCAATAGGTGTGGCAACCACAACAAGCAAAATGAGTAAAGTGAGATAGGTAAATAATTTGTTGGTTTTTAAATACGTAGGGAAAAGATAATAGAGATTTATGTATACAATGCTAATATAAAAGAGAACACGTAAAAATTTGTTGGCCATATCTGAACCTAGACTGATGCTCTCATCTCTATTGACCAGTAGAAATAAAAAGAAGATGACCCAGAAAAAAATATGATATAGCAGGCCCTTTTGAACGCCTCGCTCAAAGAGTTCATAAAATTTATGATTATTATCCAGCGTTATGAACATTCGGTAAAACTAAGGCCTTATAACACGAATGACGTTATTTTCTGATAAAAATCGTGATCCTTTCGATGAAAATACTGTTAGTCTGAAGAATGAAGATTTTTTTAATTAGAAGTTGTATAATCGGGCAATTTGGAAGGGATTAAATAGTAATATTGCGCCATGGGATATCAAAAAAAGGAAATTTACTCTGGTGCTGTAACAGAGTCGATGAAGAACAGTTATGAAAAAATCCTGGGATTAGTAAATGAGGATCCAGAAAGAGAAGGATTAATAAGGACTCCTGAGCGGGCAGCCAAAGCCATGCAATTTTTAACTCATGGTTATGACTTGAGTCCGGAAGAAATCCTTCAGTCAGCCATTTTTCAGGAAGATTACAGTGAGATGGTCATTGTAAAGGACATTGAGGTATATTCTTTATGTGAGCACCATATACTTCCTTTTTTCGGAAAGGCACATGTGGCTTATATTCCCAATGGATATGTTGTAGGTCTTAGTAAAGTTCCCCGGGTGGTTGATGCATTTGCACGTAGATTACAAGTTCAGGAGCGATTAACTGATCAAATAGTTAAATGTATAGAAGCTACTTTGAAACCGCTTGGCGTAGCTGTGGTCATAGAAGCCGCTCACATGTGTATGATGATGCGTGGCGTTCAAAAGCAAAATTCAGTTACAACAACTTCAGCATTTACAGGCGAATTCAAGAATGTAGAAACGCGAAGTGAATTTCTAAATTTGATCAGCTCTAATCTCAGATAATTTATGAAGACAGCATTACTATTTCCGGGTCAGGCAGCTCAGTTTGTGGGTATGGGAGCTGAAATAAAAGAATCTGATGAGGCAGCCCGTAATCTGATAAATCGGGCGGATGACATCCTTGGGTACAATTTAAGTGAGATAATGTTTAACGGACCTGAAGAGCGTCTGACTGAGACTATATATACCCAACCAGCTGTATTTATTCATTCGCTACTGATATATTATAGGGATCGGAATAAGTGTCGTCCAGTGGCTGTAGCAGGACACTCGCTTGGAGAGATTTCCGCGTGCGTAGCAGCTGATGTATTCAGCTTCGAAGAAGGTTTAACCCTCGTCCAAAAAAGAGCAGAATCTATGCAAAGAGCCTGCGACCAAAACCCAGGCACGATGGCTGCCATACTTGGAATGGAAGATGCTGCGGTAGAAGAAATTTGTAATCAGATTGAAGGAGTGGTCCCTGCAAATTATAATTGCCCAGGACAACTTGTCATTTCAGGCACAAAAGAAGGTATCGAGAAAGCCCTCGAACAATGCCGAGAACAGGGAGCAAGGCGGGCATTGGAAATATCTGTAGGCGGTGCCTTTCATTCCCCCTTAATGCTTCCAGCATTAGAAGATTTTAAAGAGGCTATTGCGGCAGTGAAGATCAATGATGCGCGGATTCTGGTATATCAGAATGTTGACGCAAAATACCACATAGATGGGGAAGAAATTCGCAATAATCTGGTTGATCAGGTTATTAACCCTGTAAGATGGACGGCATCTATACAAAATATGATCGAAGATGGTATTTCCTCATATGTGGAAGTGGGGGGAAAAGGTAGAATACTCCAGGGTATGCTTAGAAAAATATCAAGAGAAATTGAGGTAGTATTTTGGCAAGAAAAATAAATCCGGCACAATTGCATAAAGGGGTGGTCCTACTGGCAGAACCATTCATGATGGACCCTAACTTCAAAAGGGCAGTTATCCTATTAACTGAACATACTTCTAAAGAAGGTGCTGTTGGATTTATTCTTAATAAACCTATTAAAGTAAAGATTAACGAACTCATTGATGATTTTCCTGAGATAGAATCTCAAGTCTATTTTGGAGGACCAGTTGCACCAGAAACACTCCATTATATTCATGATGTCGGAGACATTTTGGACGACAGTGTTAAAATTTCGAGGGGTGTCTATTGGGGTGGAGACTTCGAAAAATTAAAGTTTCTTATCGATTCAAAATTGGTACAATCTCATAACATTCGGTTTTTTCTTGGCTATAGTGGTTGGTCTCCAGGCCAGCTTATGGATGAGATGGAGTATGGTTCGTGGATAGCATCACATATGGATACAAATTATGCTTTTAAAACAAAATATAATGAAATGTGGAGCCAGGTGATGAGACATAAGGGTGGTTCGTTTGCGGTCATTTCTGAAATGCCCGATAGTGCTTTTTTGAATTAATCAATTTTCATATGGTTCCAGATCTGTTGATCTTAGCATGTTGTTTTTATAATAGTCACATATAAGTGAATGTTCAGCTCACAGTCTGATTTTACGACTTGAAGCATTGAATAAGAGAATGAGATCAGTTGGCGCATTCTTATTGACTCCCAGGTCAATACTTAGAGCGCTCCATCCTGGTACGTACCTATGGTGATTCTTAAGACCTCCTCACCTGGCTGGGATCGAGGATGTACCCATTTGCAAAAATGTTTGATGAGCGTGAAGACAAATATGTGGTTTGGCATCTGAACTAGCCGAATCCATTAAATTCAGGTTGACATAAGTTAATGTCATAGGTCGTAATATCTTTAATTACTCTGATAAGTCAACATGTATAATATGTAGGTTTTCCATGAGATCTAAGTTCATATGGACTTCATAAATCAGGACTTGCTATAAAATATTTGATGTTCTGTATCTTGTCGAAATAAATAGACTTGTCAAAAATAAAAAAGTCAGCTTTTTGAAGTTTTGAAATATTTTGGATTACACGAATCGCCAATTTACTTGACATTATTATTAAATACAATTACCTAATATCGTGGTTAGTGCAACCGCTAAGAGTCATTTTTTAAATGAATAACCATAGTCAAGATGTATCATCCGGAATTATTTAAAGGGAAGACTGCCCTGGTCTCGGGTGGACGAAGTGGAATCGGGTATGGCATAGCCAAGCAATTTCTTGAGTTAGGTGCTACAGTATTGATATGTTCCCGAAAGGAGGAACCACTTATAAAAGCTGCCGAGACTCTGGGTACTATAGGCCCTTGCTATTATGAAGTTTGTGATATCAGAAAAACTTCCGATATAGAACTTTTGGCCAAAAAGACGAGACAAGAATTGGGAGGACTGGATATCCTGGTCAATAATGCGGGCGGTCAATTTCCAGCCCCTGCCGAATTAATAAGTGAGAACGGATGGGCTGCGGTAATTAATAATAACTTAAATGGCACATTTTATATGTCCCAAATAATGGCAAAGGAATTTTTTATTCCAGAAAAGAGTGGGATCATCGTAAATATCATTGCGAACATGCATCGTGGATTTCCGGGAATGGCTCATACTGGTGCTGCCAGAGCTGGAGTGGAAAACTTGACAAAAAGCCTTGCCCAAGAGTGGGCTATGTATAATATACGCGTCAATAGTATCGCTCCCGGTACCATCCAATCATCAGGACTTGATCAGTACCCGAAAGAAATTCAGAGTCAGTTTGAAGCAGCAAGAAAAGAAAATTTGATGGGTAGATTCGGGGCGATCGAAGATATAGCAAATGCTGTATCTTTCTTCTCATGCCCACTTTCATCATATATAAGCGGTACAACCTTATATGTTGATGGGTTAGAGCACTTAGCCGGAGATAGAAATGGATTGATCAGGACGCTTAGATCGATGATATAATTGAGATTAACTTTATCACCTTTTTACTTTGAAGATTAATGATAGAAACAAAGTATCGAACATGTAACTTATGCGAAGCACTGTGCGGTCTGGCCATTGAAGTAGAAAATAATAAAGTGCTCACTATTAAGGGAGATAAAAAGGATGTGTTTAGTCGTGGACACATATGCCCAAAAGCTGTTGCGCTGAAAGATCTTCATGAAGATCCAGATAGATTGAAGTTTCCAGTAAAGAAAGTAAATGGAGATTGGGAAGAAATATCCTGGGAAGAAGCATTTGACACGGTTGCCCGGAGACTTTACGAAATTCAACAACACAATGGGGCTAATTCAGTGGCCATTTACCAAGGAAACCCAAGTGTACATAATCTCGGAACATCACTTTTTTCACCAGGATTTGTAAGGTTGTTACAGACAAAAAATCGATACTCTGCAACTTCTGTAGATCAATTGGGTCACCATTTAGCTGGAGAATATATGTTTGGCCATATGTCACTTGTACCGGTACCCGACATTATAAGAACAGATTATTGGCTGATTCTCGGAGGAAATCCGCTTGTCTCAAATGGCAGTCTGATGACTGCACCAAATGTTGCAGGCAAATTAAAAGATATTCAAAAACGTAAAGGGAAAGTTGTAGTTATTGACCCAAGAAGAACCGAAACAGCAAAAAAAGCTGATCAACATTTGTTCGTGAGGCCAGGCACAGATATATGGCTTTTGTTGGCCATGATAAAACTGATATTAGAAGAGGACTTAGTCAAATTAGGGCACATTAAACCCTTTATTGCCTCCGCTCAACTCGATTTATTAAAAGATTTACTTTCTGAGCTAAGTATAACAGAAGTTGCGGGTATTACTGGTATCAAAGTTGAGTCAATTATAAACCTGACGAGAGAATTTACTTTAGCCAATTCGGCAGTAATTTATGGGAGATTAGGAGTTTCTGCCAATAAATACGGAGGCTTATGTCATTGGGCTATAAACACAATTAATATCCTAACTAATAATTTTGATAAAGCTGGAGGGGCTATGCTTACAAACCCTGCTGTTGAATTGGGAAAATCCAGACCGGGTAAAAAAAGATTTAGAAGATGGAAAAGCAGAGTTCGCGGGTTGCCGGAATTCGGAGGTGAATTACCTTCTTCTACACTCGCAGAAGACATGCTAACACCAGGTGAAGGACAAATTAAAGCACTTGTTACATCTTGTGGTAATCCGGTATTGTCCGTACCTAATGGAAGAAAACTTGATGAAGCTTTTGAAAGCCTGGAGTTTTATGTAGCTATTGATATTTATATAAATGAATCAACACGTCATGCTGATATAATTTTACCACCAGCTACCGGCTTAGAGACACCTCACTATGGGATTGCATTCCACAACCTCGCTGTTCATAATACAGCGAAGTACAGCAATTCTTCCGTTGATAAGGAGCCAGGTACGAAGTATGACTGGGAAATATTCTCAGAACTGGGTGCCGCTTATGAAAAATGCGTAAAAGGCCCAGATTTTGAGTCGACTAAATATACGCTCACTGATGTATTCGATTCTCTTTTGATCTCTGGAAAATCAGGATTGACATTGGAAAAACTTCGCCAACATCCCCATGGTATTGATTTGGGACCTCTGAAATCTGTCATCCCAAATCGACTAAAGACTGAAGATGGAATGATAAATATTGTACCTGATATATACATTTCTGCGTTAAAGGATCTCTTAATTCAAAAGGTAGATGCTAAAGGACTATTACTTATAGGAAGACGAGCATTACGCAGCAATAATAGTTGGCTGCACAATAGCTACCGCATGGTCAAAGGACCAAATAAATGTACTATGTTGATACACCCTAGTGACGCAGAACAAAGGAACATCCTTAATGGAGAAACGGTCATTGTACAATCGAGGGTGGGGGCAGAAGAAATCGAAGCTGAATTGAGCTCCGATATGATGCCTGGTTCAGTGAGTATTCCCCATGGTTGGGGCCACCATCGCCCAGGTATAAAACTCAAAATAGCCAGCGTACATGCTGGTATCAGTATTAATGATTTAATTGACGAACAAGTAGTTGATGCGCTATCTGGGGTATCTGTCATCAACGGTGTTCCTGTGGAAGTGTCGAAAAAAAACTAATATCTTGAGTATCAATTATATTAAATCTTCTTTTCCTGGAATTGTAGTTAAGATTTCTGTTGCACTAGGGGAATACGTGACCTCGGGTCAGGAGCTTGTTATTTTAGAAGCGATGAAGATGGAGAATGCAATAACTGCACCATGCGCCGCGCAAATCCAAAACATTCTGATATCCGAAGGCCAGGTAGTGAATAAAGGAGATATATTATTTGAATATCAATCTGACTTCTCTGAAAGTCAAGTTTCAAAGGAAGTTCGAGATGTTGTGGATACTTCTATAGAAAGTTGTCTTAAAGAGTTGAGAACCAGAAAGGCATTGCTAAAAGATGAAGCACGCCCGGAGGCAGAAAATAAAAGAGTTTCAAAAGGTCAGAACACAATAAGACAAAACATTGAGCAATTAGTTGATCCAGATTCTTTTAAAGAATATGGAGGGCACATAATTGCGGCTCAACAATCCAGGCGGAGTATGGGTGACCTGCTAAGGAATACCCCGGCAGATGGATTGGTTACTGGCCGAGGACATGTAAATGGGGAAAGTTTTACTGACCAAACAGAATGTGTCATCATGGGCTATGATTATAC
>JAJCYJ010000328.1 GCA_029262975.1 Saprospiraceae bacterium | reverse complement strand
TTCAAGGCCTTCAAGCGTCAACAGATCACGGACCTCGGTAATGGTTTCGGATACCGGCGCGATCAGTGCCGCTTGACCGCCGGTGGCCACAACTTTGCATTCATGTCCGACGCTCGTTTTAATCCGTCGGACGACACCATCAATCAGTCCGGCAAATAACGGTTGATCACTATAAATTAGTCCACCGTCAATACTGAATGAATCAGCAAGTAGCGCATTGATAATGATGCTTCCATCAGGATTTGATTGAAGACAACTCGCAGAACTTGGCTGGACAAGAGCAACATCCAGAAGGATCGGTACTGTGCACGGAGATCCTGTTTGCTGGACACTATACACTACCGTATCGATGCCACTCGCATCATCAGTACAATCTGTAGCATTAATAATCACTGCCTGAGATCCTACCCATGAATCATCCTGTATCGACATTCCAAAATCGGCACTATTTAACTGTGCATTCAATGGTGCTACATCAATTAGTACAGGACTATCAGGCATGCCCAAATTCGCATTTTGTACATACTCAAATACGGCGTCAATTATAAAAGTACGTTGATATTGCGCACTATAAAATTCCATTTTTACATTATAATTACTCACTTCGCCACGGACACTTAAGAAAAATATTCTTTCCCCCTGATGAAATGAATCTTCTGCCGACGTGATACATTCTACAATCTGCATTTGCTCATTATATAATGTAATGTGATCGCCTATAGCATTAAAGGCAAGACTATCTCCAAAGGTTATTTTGACAAATGCTGTCATCGAACTCTGATATTTGGGGATGACACATGGCCCCGGAGCAGGATCATTACCTGTTGATATAATATAAGCATAATCATATGTAGCACACGCTGCTCCATCATCAAGGAAGAAATTCAAATCTACATTGTCAAATGCCCCTCCTTCAATAATTACCTGGTCGGGAATATTATTAAGTACATCCGTTACTAATACCAGGCTGCTCTTCTCTTTAGACAAATCAAGAGTGGGTTTGTAAGACACTCCTTCTTTTTCTAATTTCAATTGTATAGGGTCTGTTACGCTACCCAGCAATTTATTGTCCTGATAATTAAGTCTGTTAATGACTTTATAAATAACTTTTTCTTCATCATTATAGAATCGCAATTCTAATTCTTGCTTTTCTGCAGTCCCGTTGATACTTATAAACAGGATATGCTGATCCTCAGATTCGATATACAGAGGTTGCGCACTGCCACGTATTTCACCTTCGACGAAAACACCTATCTCGTCGAATTCATCTAACGAAATATTAGAATTCGGATCCAGTATGGCAATCATATTCATGGTGTGTTCATATGCAAATGGATTGCTTTTCCATATTTGCTTTATCCCCGATTTAATCTGGCTATCTCTAAAATTTTCAACGGCTTCGGGATAAGTCAAAACTCCCCCATTACTGATATTCAATAGATAGCCTACACCTGGCTCCAAAAAGTTCAGATTACCAATCCAGCCTGAGCCTGCTACAAATTGGGCAAATGCCGTTTGGCTCTTAACTATATCACCATTTAAAGGTGTTAATGTCTCGAAGGCTGTCTCAATTGAAAGACCTTGTTGTGGTACAAATCCTAACCAATTCCAACCAGTCTCAATGTTAATCGGAGCGCTATTTAATTCATATGGTGTACCTCTTAATGTAAGCGTATCATCAGCAGCAGCCTTCACCAAATATCTTGGCTTATAGGATACCTCTGTTAAACTTCCATACCATTGTCCGCCGAGATTTTGAGCAAAATGATTGTCATCTTTTATAAGTACTCCTTCAGGGTTGTTGATACTTCCCAATACCTTGTTGAGCGTATTTTGACCATAATCCACATTGAATGAAAGCCAGTTCCATCCTTCCGCCATAGGAATCGTCCGTTCTACAATATTAACCGGGTGGAATACAACCGGAGTTAAAGGAGAACCAATCAAATCACCGGAACTGAACGTAAACTGTTCCAGTATTTCGGCGTAAATAATACACTCGTCTCCATCAAAAACTTTGATTTCTATTTCCTCGCCAGGCGTATCGCTATAGACTGTAAGAAAGGCCAGGTATTTATCTAATTCACGCACATACTGAATATTTGTTAAGCCCCGGATCTCTCCGTTGATATAGGCGGCAATCAAATCCGAAATGTCATCCGAAACTTCCCCAAACAAATCCAGCTCGATGGCAAAGTTCATTGTATTCTCATATAGGGCCTGATCTGTAAATTCCCACTCCGGAGGTACACATCTTACCATCAACCTGATATCCAGTGGCTCTGTGCCTTCTGTCCCTACCAATTCAATTCCTTGCTGGTAGTCACCGATTAATAAATCATCCTGAAAGGTAAAATTGATGACCACGATTTGACCGGGATTGATATTTATATTATTTGGCTCGACCGTCACCCATGAAGGGATATTCTGGATTGAGAAGCCTGCAGTTGATCCTCCCCTGTTTTGAATCTGTCTAGTTACTGTATAAGGTTCATTGACAGTCATTAACTCAACGATGTCAGGACCCAGCCAATTCAACGGATTCCGATCTACGAGAAACTCCCATTGCAGATGCCCTGTCACATTTCCGGAAAGATCCGGAATCTGATCCAATTCGACACGTAGGGTTCTATTTTCTATGAACTTATTCTGAATATTAGGGACGATGACTAATTTGCCATTGTTACATGAAATGGTTGCATCAATTAGCGCACCACTTGTCGCATCGTACAGACCTATATTGTTATTTCCATTTTGGTCAGCTTGAAATATATCAGTACAGCTGATGTATTCATTAAAGGTCACAGATATTTCATCATTGGCACTCAATATCCCATCTGCCGGTTGTGGCGTACCAAAGATCATCGGTGGCCTTGTCTCAAGTCTTCCCTTGACTACTGTAGAAATACCAGGGGCAAGACTTCCTGT
>JAJCYJ010000327.1 GCA_029262975.1 Saprospiraceae bacterium | reverse complement strand
TCAGGAAGTTGTCCTATTAACAATAAGATTTCCTCATTTTCCAAAATGTCGAGAGCATCAGATGCAAGCGTGATTTCATATTCAGAAGAAGATAATTCAGTATACAAAAACTTCGCCCGGTTCTGGATAGCTCTAAGAATGGTATTAATTACAGTTTTCCGTATCCATCCCTCCAGGGATCCCTGATTTTTATATTGCTTTAAATATTTGAATACTCGAATAAAAGAATCCTGAAGGAAATCTTCTGCCTCATGACGATCCCTGGCGTAGCGTCTACAAATGGTCATCATTTTTCCAGAAAATCTATCAAAAAGCAACTTTTGTGCAGCCCTGTTTTGTTTATGACACAACTTGATGAGTTCGTCATCTGGAAATTGTAATTTCTTAATTGTATGAGGAGACTTCATCCTTATATAAGATACACAGGGACTATATAACGCTGCACCAATAGGCTTTTCTTATGATTATATCTTCATTTTAGAAATTAAAGGAACATATAGAAGCGTTTCCACTCGGTAAGTGGAGTGTAGATTTACCAAATTGTAGATCTATAAGCTGATTATTGTATGATAACTGACACTTTGGATCGAACGCTTATTGGCCTTGTAAAAATATAACCTAAGTGTTTTCTAAACCTGAGTTGTACTGTACCAGCGGTTATACTTGTATACTTATAGTTAAGTCTTAGAAAAATAATTTCGAATGGTAAGGCTCCACTGGAAAGTAAAAGAATAAATCACGAAAATATTAGGAGGTGAATTATAAGAATGGCATTGACCAAAAGTTTGAGATTTGATGATGGAAAGGATAGACTAAAAAAGCTAAGTTATCGATATGGGTGTTTTGATCGGCTTATGTTTATGCAACATAATAAGTCAGTCTACTGACGCAAGCACACCCAAGATAACCGAGAAAATCCTGATACTAGTTACAATTTTCAGAGACAATATTCAATTCTGCATTAGCGGGCACAGTAAAGATGCCATTTACTATGAACTGATTCTCCGCTTGCCACCATACAACGGCACTTGAACTCAGAGATACTGTATTGGTCAAGGTTATATTGTTATCTGCCAGCACTTCTGTACTGGAGACTGTCGTGTTACTATAGGTTCGGTTAACATGTGTACAAGGGTCTTCATTTGGTGTCAAACAAGAAGCATTGACATATCTGCTATAAACTAATGCGCCAGGTTCAGTACCGAATCCTTTAGTAAAATCTACATTGTTACAATAACTCATGATTGTGCCTAATTCGCTGTTGGGAGTAGGTGATGTGACAAGACCACATCCGCCTTCAGTAAAACCAGGACAATTATCAATTGCCTTATTATTAGAGGGGCCCCATGTACAGCTGTGGGTATGGGGAGAGCCAAAATTATGTCCTAGTTCATGTGCCATAATACTGACATCTAATGAATAGTTAGGATATGTATTAATGATAAATCTTCCAAAGCCATAATTCACGCTGTAGGGTCCGCTTGTCCAGGCCGCATTATATCCATCGCAGAGCACATCTACCCATGCTATCCCTCCTAAACCATCACCAGGAGGAACTCGTCCTATGATAAGAGCAGCCAGACGACCGTCATAACTATTTTGAGTATTAGAACCGAATTCATCTAATATTGCTGATACGTTATTTAGCGACATAGAGCGATATGGATCATTAGCGGTCCATACTTCCACCGTAGAGACATTGATCAAAATATTCTCATTGGCATAAAGTGCTGCTACTTCATTAAATAGCAGTGTTACATATAGAGAAACCTGTGCAGAACTTCCTTTATCCAGAAAGAGCTGATAGTCACATTCGACATAGATTTCGACAATGTCTCCGGCAGCCTTAGTGTTTGTGCCTTTTGTTATGATATTTCCAGGACCGACAATCATATCCTCTGTAGTCCCACAGATAGCATTTCCTTCTTGTTTGGACTTATCAGAATACAACAAATATTCTGTTTTTGAGGCTTCATTGGAGTTGACTCTGAATGTCCCATCTCGATCAGTCATGGAAATGTGTACCTCATCTTCCATTATTGTCAAAGTTGCAATGGATCCATGATCACCTTTCACAATTCCCCTAAATGTATGGATGATTCCGACGTCTAATATTTGTCCGAATTGATCTTTAAAGGCTTCTGAAGAAGAAAATATTTGTACTCTTTGTAATTCCAATGAAATCTTTGCCTCATTCGAAACAGGTATAGTCACTGAAATCTCTGTTGATTGAATATCCTGAAGTCTCTTACTTGCTTCGGTGGAAAGTTTCAGAGAGATACCATCCTCAAAATTATCGGACAAATACCCTTCGAATTCAAATAATTGAAGGTCGTTCTGATTTTTTTGATGAGATAATGTCTTAGAAATTTGGTTGGATTCGGTTGTGCTATGATAATTAAGTCCAGAGATAGTCTTTGACACTAAATCCTGTCCAAAACAGAAATAATTAAAAAATGTCAGTACTATGATTATTGTTGTCTTCAATTCGCATGGTTTAGAAAGGTTATCTTTCACGGGATAACCATCAATTAATAAGCAAGTAGCGGGCCAAAAAATTTTAATAATTTGAAGTCACTAAAATTTTAGACGATGAAAGATATTCTTGGAATTATTATTAAGCGCAAATTAAGTGTAAGAATCGCGGTATTCATATATGGTTTACTCTTATTTTTTATTAATCCGAAAATAATTAATTGCCAAGAGACGCCTGCTTCTGTCGATCCGCGAATTTATGATATCATCGATGCTTGTTCTGAACATCGCATTGAGCAGGATATAAGAAAGTTGGTTTCGTTTGGGACAAGACATACACTGTCTGACACAGTCTCTTCAGAAAGAGGTATTGGCGCTGCCAGAAGATGGATAAAATCTGAATTTGAGCGTATCTCTGCAGATTGCGACAATTGCCTGGAGGTGTCTTATATGTCTGGAATTATCGAAGAAGGAGTTAGTAGACGTATTCCGGTTCGGACGAATATTGTTAATGTCCTTGCCATCAAGAGAGGGACGTTGTACCCAGAAAGCTATGTGATCATGTCAGGGGATATCGATAGTAGAGTCAGTGATGCACTGGATCACCTTTCTGATAGTCCTGGCGCCAATGACAATGCATCCGGCATGGCGGGAGTCATCGAAGCGGCAAGAGTATTATCCCGATATGATTTTCATCACTCTATCATCTTCGTGGGTCTAAGTGGCGAAGAACAAGGGCTTTTTGGCGGCAAAATTATGGCTGAAATCGCTGAAAATAAAGGTTGGGCCATTCTTGGGGTACTCAATAACGATATGATCGGAAACATCCATGGAATTGATGGCATAATCGATAATCGGACGTTCAGGATATTCAGTGAACCCGCACCGCCAAATGAAGATGAACAAAAAAGAATATGGAAGAGATTCTATGGAGGTGAAGTTGATGGGATTTCAAGACAACTGGCCAGATATGTACA
>JAJCYJ010000326.1 GCA_029262975.1 Saprospiraceae bacterium | reverse complement strand
CTGATCTTATTATTACTGACCCACCAAGGGCAGGAATGCACCAGGATGTAATCACTACTTTGCTCTCCTTAGAATCAAAAAAACTAATCTATATAAGTTGCAATCCATCAACTCAGGCACGAGATATATTATTATTAAAGGAAAAATATGAGTTGCAAAGCGTAATACCGGTTGATATGTTTCCACATACAAGTCACATCGAATCAGTTGCCTTGCTTACATTGTGTGTTTAAAGTTAAAGAGATGAAAGTTGTTATTTGCATATGTATACTGATCATGCAAAGTCAAGTTATTGTGAGTCAGACTGATACCTTATCTTTTGATCCTTTGTTACTCAATGAAGTTGTGATCACAGGATCTAGTTCGGATCTAAAATTGAAAGTTCCCATATCACTTTCAACTGTCTCAAATCCCGCAGATCTGCAAGTACAAGGGGTGGCTTCTACCCTGGCGCAAGTACCGGGTATTTTTACAGATGCATCGGTAGGAGAAGTTTTCAGCAGGGTATATACTCGTGGCATTTCCCTGAGCGCGGAGGATGATATCGGTTGGTACTATATGTCTCTTCAAGAAGACGGGTTACCAATTACTGCGGTACAATACAATCAATTTTCTCCAGATTTCTTTCTACGGCCGGACGTTTCACATACAAGAATGGAGGTTATCAAAGGAGGTAAATCAAGTGTTATTGCTCCTTCCGGGCCTGCAGGAATTGTCAATTTTATATCGGCGTCAACACCGTCCACCTACAGTACTCATGATCGAATAACTACAGGTATTCACGCAGGAGGAAGGCCTTATATAAGAGCAGAAGGGTTTTCAGGAGGACCTATCGCTCAATCATCATGGGGCTACGATTTCTCATATTTGTATCGGTATGATAAAGGCCCTCGTAAAGTAGATTATTCATTAAACAACGGCGGTCAGATAAAAATTGGTGTCCAGAAAAAATTAAGAAAAGGGGTACTTTCCTTTAAATTCAAATGGCTCGACGACAAAGTCAACCGTTATTCAGGCGTGGCTGCAAACAACTGGAATCATCCCGAACCTGCTTTTGGACAAAGTTTTCAAAATACAAGCCTGCTACCTCCTTCACTCGATGGCACCCTACCTGATCCCAGAAATATGGAAAGCCTGGTCTATGATCCAGCGAATGGAATACAGACCAAAGAAATATCAGGGACACTATCCCTCGAATTACAGTTGGGCGAATGGCGACTGACTGACAAACTGAAATATTCAACCAAATCAGTTAATTGGCAAACGGCTATAGGAGGTCAGCCTTTGGGTCTTGAAGACTTTATTACGTACTTCGTCAGTGGTGACCCATTCCCAATAGGAAATGTTAATTTTAATGAAGTCTCTTCCGGTCAAGGCCTCGCTACGGTCAATAACCAGGGTGCTTTTGCAGTCTTCCAGGGCCTGTCTCCATCATTTGAATATGTCTCTGGGAGTCTACCCAATGATGCTATTCTCGGTAGCGGTACCTGGTATAAGGATGATCATATTGATGATTTGATGAATCAGCTTTTACTCCAGCGAAAATTCGAAAATGTCCATCTTAATTTGGGGCTATTTTATGCGCATAGTCAAGTCGATATTTTTTCGAATGCCAGTTTCATCTATGCTACCTATGAGCCCGAACCGAGATTACTCTCAGTTACGCTTGATGGACTTGATGGCTCTCGTCGCTCCCTGAGTGATGCTCATGGTCTTAGTAACTATGGTGGCCTCTTTTATGAAGCTGCAAAGATTACGTCAAATCAAATAGGATTATCGGGTGACGCGGATATATTCTTAACTAAGGACCTTTCTTTAGATGCAGGGCTTAGATACGAACGCATTACACACAGTGGGACACGGGATAGATCAGCTCCATTAAATGTGAGGGAAGGGGGTCTCGATGGAAATCCACTTACATCTTATGATGGTAGCATTCTGGGACGAGCAGGAGATGATGCAATAGATGCATCATATAACTATCTGTCCTATTCATTTGCATTAAACTACCAATTGGGTCAACATTCATCGCTGTTCACAAGATATTCTCTGGGTCATAAGGCTCCCGAACTAAATTATTACATAGACAATTTTACAAATCAGGAAATTCCGGATGACGATCCACCTGCTCAGTCTGTAAAACAATTCGAAATTGGCCTAAAGCACTTACGCGAAGCCACAAGCTTTACTGTGACCGGTTTTTTGAGTCAACTAAGTAATGTAGCCTATACAAATTTTGTTTTTGATGATATGGCTAATCAGATCTTTTATACGCCCACCCAATTTAATAGCAGTAAGACTACCGGCATCGAAATCGAACTAGCCCAACTACTTACCGATAATTTATCTTTCCATGCAACTGCGACATTGCAGAATCCTACAATGACTTCATTTACATTATACGATGCGAATGGTACAATCGAAACAGATGACGATCAGTTACAGGATTTTAGTGATAGCAACTTGCCACATAATCCGGGGATAATGGCAAATGCTGGTCTACATTATAATCGGGAAGATTGGTTTGCCGGCTTCAGAATTAATTATATGGGAAAGAGATATGGTAATGTCGAAAATGCTTTTAAGCTACCTGCATATAGCACCGCAGATATTGATTTTGGCTATGCTGCAAGTGATTTATTTTCTATAGGCCTCCGGGTCAAAAACGTATTTAATTCAGCTGGACTCGTTAACTTTTTTGGCCCTAATACTTTTGGAAGCAATAGCGATGCTGCAAGTGCACAATATATAAGCGCTAATCCTTCTTCAAGTTTCGTTGTATTTCCTATTATGCCCCGTGCTGTTTATTTATCTGTTGATTATACTTTTTCCAAGTAATAGCTATTAGTCTAAGACCATTCTGGAAATACTCACCAGCTTATGGCGATTTTACCCATAGTTCCACGATGCTCAAGTGCATGATGTGCTTCGGCTAATTTTTCGACCGGGTATGTGCCACCGGCCATCGGGGTAATGATACCTTGCTCAAAAAGATCAACAGCTCCTTGAAGTACTCTATTCAGTATTTCCGGTTTGTCATCCGCTATTCTGAGCATATTTATTCCTATCAAAGATTTGGATGGGTTTAACAATCCTATAGGACTATAAATTCCAAAACCCAGAGCAACCCCTATTTTAGAAAAAATATTTTTAGCACTTGTCAGTGACGAAGCCCCGAATAAGACAATTCTGCCTCCTGATGCTAACAGCTTTACCCCTTTCTTTACTGACTTGCCTCCTATCGGGTCAAAGATTACATCAAGACCTTTAACATCTTTTTCTTCTAAAAAAATCCCGATCTCTTTTTCAAATTGCTGACTTCTATAATTTATTGGGTTATCGACTTGTATTGATCGCAAGTATTCTAATTTCTCTTCAGATCCCGCTGTCCCATGGACTATGGCTCCTTCGGCTTTGGCCATTTGGCATAAAAGACTGCCGACGCCTCCTGCGGCAGCATGTACCAATACCTGATCGCCTTCATGTAATCTAACCATTTCATGCGCCATATAAAAAGCTGTTCCACCTTGAGTAGCCAAGGCAGTGGCGATAGCAAATGCTACATCATTTTTGATTTTCACGACACCGCGGTAATCCGTAGAAACATATTCGGCATATCCGCCAAACCTTGTTAAAGCGATTACCCGATCTCCTTCTTTCAATTGAGTATCCACATCTGTGCCGATAGCGTCGATATGACCGACCACATCATAGCCAAGTACACCGGGTTTTGGAGGAGCATCCGGATAAAGACCAAGACGTGCCATGACATCGGCAAAATTTAGCCCAAAAGCTTCTACTTTTATTCTTATTTCCAATGGACCAACCTCTGGTGTTGATGCATCTCGAATCTCAAAAGCTTTATCGGCCTTTCCGTTTTTAACTAAATATACTGCGCGCATACTGTAAAGCTACATAATCAATATCTGTCAAACACCTCTAACAGTGTGGATTCTAAAATATATGTTGTTGACAAGTCGAAGTCTTATCTTTAAGTTTCAATTTTAGCATGAAACAGTTTGCCATATTATGCGATCATATTTATTGTAGTAAAAGATCTGAAGATAAACTGCAAGCATTAGTTCAGTATCTTGGGGCTACCCAGGAAGAGCATCTAATATGGGCGATTGCCTTACTTTCTTCCGTTTTCAGACCTAAGAGGATCGTCCGGACTGGGGAAATAAAAAAGCTTGGTAAGGAAGTTAGCGAATTGCCGGAATGGCTCTTAAGTCAATGCTATGATGCATCAGGTGACGTTTCAGAAGTTGTGAGTCAGATTGTAATCTCGCCTAAAACTACAACAGAAAATGTTTCCTTGTCGGCTTGCATAGAATTGATAGGATCACATTACTCCTCAAGCGATCAAGAAAAAGAAGAATTTATAAAAGACATTTGGGCCAATTCAAATCTAAATGAACGGTACATTTTTAATAAGTTGATTACAGGAAGTTTCAGAATTTCCGTCCCTCAGAAAATTATGAGTTCTGCGATAGCCCAGGTGCTCAATCAAAATGAATATATCATAGCTACCATTCTTCAAAGTAGTTGGCGACCTTCCATAACGACATTTTCGCAGTTATTTGCTGATACAAATGATAATAATAATGTCTCACGACCATATCCCTTTTTTCTGGCGGGTTCTTATACCGAAGAATTACCTTTATTGGGGCCACCTGAAGACTGGATGGCCGAATGGAAGTGGCGAGGATTAAGATGCCAACTTATAAAAAAAAGCGGTGCAATATTCATTTGGTCACGAGAGGAAGAACTAGTTACAAACCAATATCCTGAATTCGAAAATTTGTCTCAATTTACAGATGCAAACTTTGTCATCGACGGTCATTTACTCATTTACAAGCACGGAAAATTCAGGTCCGATTATGTCCATAAAAATCGAGCAGGTAAAAAGAAAGTAAGCAAAAAAATGCTGGAGGAATTTCCAGTTGTATTAATTGCTTATGATTTAATCGAATTAAATGACAGGGATTTAAGGACTGAACCTCTTTCAACAAGACGGGAACAATTAGAATCCCTTGTTTTACAAATAAATGAAAAATACCCGGAGCGAGTATTTCTTTCTGATGAAATCAATTTTCTTTCGTGGGATGATCTGGCATTGAAAAGATCTGAAGCAAGAGTGTTGAATGCAGGTGGAATTATGTTAAAATCTTTACATAGTGATTATAAACACGGAAGACATGAAAGTTATTGGTGGAAATGGAATTTGGAGCCATATACAATAAATGCAGTTATGCTCTATGCGCACCGCGGTCAGGGTCACGAAGCCTCAGAATATGTTGCATTCACCTTTGCAGTATCTGATCATCAATTGGATCTAATGCCACTTGCAAAAGTTTCATCAATTTTTCAATCAGAAGAAAGTGAATTAATTAAACAATTCATAAAAGATAATACAATTGAGCGATTTGGTCCGGCAAGGTCTGTTACACCCGAATTAGTATTCCAATTATCCTTTGAAGATATCAGCATTTCCTCCAGAAGAAAAAGTGGTGTTGTACTTCACAACCCCAAAGTCATCGCCTGGTTGAAAGAGAAAACGCTGGAAGATATCGGCTCTTTAATCGATATTAAAAGACTGATTAAAGGATAGACTATAATATATCAATTCTAATATCTCCGTTCCTTCGCCATTTTAGCAATCATCTTGTGATATAATCCGGGAAATAATCTTCTTACTAACACATTTTTGGTTTCTTTTCCACCGATTAGTACTTCTCTTTTATGGTTTTGTATCGCTTTAACTATTTGCTTTGCACAGGTATCCGCCGACATGCCAGATGCTTGACCAGCATCCATGACACCATGCTTTTCTCCCCGCGCATTCAGCGCGTGAATTGAAATATCTGTTTTAATATATCCCGGACAAATGACATTGACTTCGACACCACGATCTGTTACTTCTGCCCTTAGGGCATCATAAAATCCCTGGAGTGCATGTTTTGTGGCTGCATAAGATGATCTGCCGGGCGTACTCAATTTGCCAGCAACACTTGAAATAATGACCAGGTTGCCCGTTTTTCTCTCCAACATGGATGGCAAAACAGCCTTGGTAAGGGCAATATTTCCAAAATAGTTCACTTCAAATAATCTGCGATCCACCGCTAATTCTGTTTCTTCCACAAGTCCTCTTTGGCTGATTCCAGCATTATTGATGAGTATGTCAATTGGCCCATAAAAAGTACCCGCCTTTTTGGCTACTGGTTGGATCTCATCTGCCTTGGTTACGTCAAGTATTAGAATTTCAGAAGGACCTGATAAGCCGGATTGTATCTCTTCAAGCTTTTCTTTCCTCCTTGCAGATAAAATAATCTTCGCGCCTAATCTGCTTAGTTCTATTGCACAAGCGGCACCAATCCCGGATGAGGCTCCTGTAATCCATACGACTTTATCTTTCATGTGAATTTTGTCTTAATTAAGAATAAGTGTAAAAAATTCGACGGTGGAAGATAGCGTAACCTGTCCTTTTTTTCATTTTCAATTGTGACTAAGGTCTAAAGCGACAGTAAATATCTTTTTTATTCTTCGCCAATATATCACAGAAGTCATTGATTGAAATACTTTATTATAACCTAACTTGCTCCATTCAAGAAGGGGTTTATGGAGAATCAAGGACAGAATTACTATTTCACTGAAGACCATCGGCTATTTAGAGAATCCTTCAGGGCATTTCTGGAGCAAGAAGTGCGACCCAATGTCGATCAATGGGAAAAGGATGGTCGTCTGCCAAGAGAAATCTATAAAAAGTTTGGAGAAATGGGATTCTTCGGGATGACTTTGCCTGAAGAATATGGAGGCATGTCTCTCGATATTTTATACAATGTGATATTTGATGAAGAGATCGCGAGGATGAATTCTGGTGGTTTTAGTGCAAGTATTGGCGCCCATCCTTTATTGGCCCTGACACATATAAATGCAGAGGGGACTGAAGCTCAAAAACAAAAATACCTGGTACCGGGTATCAAGGGTGATCTTGTGGGTTGTCTGGCTATTACCGAGCCAGCTGGAGGATCAGATGTACAAGCGATCCGGACAACAGCTGTAAAAGAGGGCGATCACTACATCGTAAATGGCTCTAAGACATTCATCACCAATGGTGTACTAAGTGATTATATTATTGCGGTAGTCAAGACAACTCCGGGTGCTAAAGCTAAGGGTATTAGTCTCTTAATTATCGATAGAGACAGCCCCGGATTAAGTGCTACCTATCTTGACAAACTTGGATGGAGAGCTTCTGATACTGGAGAAATTGCATTTGATGATGTTAAGGTTCCTGTCGAAAATTTATTAGGTGTTGCCGGTCAGGGTTTTCTATATGTCATGCAACACTTTGTCTCCGAAAGACTTTCTATGGCTACTGGTGGCGTTGCAGCCTCATCATATGCCCTTGAGGTCACTCTGAAATATATGAATGAGCGTGAGGCCTTCGGTAGAAAAATCAACAAATTCCAAGTGCTCAGGCATCGAATTGCGCAGATGGCCGCTGAAATCGAAATGAACAGACAATTTGTGTATAGCTTGTATAGAAGATATCAGGACGGAGACTATATAGTTAAGGAAGCTTCTATGGCCAAACTACTCGGCACCCAATTAGCTGATAAAGTAATCACTCAATGTTTGCAAATGTTTGGCGGGTACGGATTTATGGAAGACTATCCAATGGCCAGAATGTTTAGAGATGCACGACTCGGGCAGATAGGAGGAGGCACCTCTGAGATCATGTGTGAAATAAACTCAAAAATGATGATTGATGGAAGAGGGTACAGTGAGCCAAAAATTTAGAGATTTTAAATCCATTTTCTACTTCTCTCATTTGATATTATTCAAAATTAAAATGATGCATTTTCATAGGGCATCCGGTCAGCTGACTGTTTACTCATAATGACCATTCCATCAATGATTTTTTGTGATTGAAGATCAAAAGAGAACTTATCAAGAGGGTGATCATGTAATTTATTATTATCAGAACATAGCCTATCAGTTCATAAAACAATATAGATTCCTCATTATCTTCGTTCATTTGAAACTGTACTACACATGAAGATCATTGTTTTTTCCCTTTTCTCATTCTTATTTTTAGCTAGCAGTTGTGGAGAAGGAGTTAAGCCCGTCACGACCAACCCCGAGCCTACTCCGGTACCTATTGTTACCGAAGTCATGCTTCCGGAAGTTGAAGCATGTGGATATGTTGCCCACGACAGTATCTTCAATAATTGGACTTTAGTATTTGAAGAGAACTTTGATCAGGACTTATCACAATGGACACCCTGGCGCGGCGGCGCATTTAATGAAGAATTGCAATACTATAGAGCCGGGAATGTATTTGTAGAAAATGATCTATTATATATAAAGGGAGAAAGAACAAAGACCTCAGGCAGAACTAATCCATTTGATGAAACTATAAAAAGCTTTGATTTTGCATCAGCCAGGGTAGAATCCAAAAGAGAATTTGGCCCTGAAAATACACCTGGCCAACAATCCATAAGGTTTTCTGCAAGACTGCGGTTAGTAAATGGTCATGGACTCTGGCCTGCATGGTGGTCATACAATGACCCCTGGCCAACAAAAGGTGAAATAGATATTCTTGAAGCGCGTGGAAATACGCCTTTTGAATTTCAATCCAATTTTCACTATGGTGTGAATGTCAACCAATTGGATACCGATCCAGCCTTTAATGATTTTCATTTCACCAGTACTGCTGACCTCTCGGAGTGCTTTCATATCTATGAACTCGAGTGGTCAAAAAATGAATTTATCATAAGACTGGATGGGGAAATAGTTAAAACCTATGATGTCGAAACTTATGAATTTGTTGATGACTTCTTCAATAAAAAGCACAGATTGGTTTTAAATCTGGCTATCGGGGGTTGGTTTTTCTCAAATCTCGATATTTCTCGAATCCCGAATGAATCATACCTGGTTGTCGATTGGGTAAGAGTTTATCATCAATAGTCTTAAAGGAAAATATTTCAATTTGTCAGATCTAAATAAGTTCTTTTAAATACGGTGCAGAATTCTGTGCACCCATACGGCTGACAGAGATGGCAGCCGCGGATGTCGCGAATTGCATCGCCTCCCTGAACCTCTTTCCCTCGCCCAGTGATACAGCCAAAGCACCATTATAAATATCCCCGGCACCTGTTGTATCAAGCGCTTTCACCTTTTTGGCCTTAATAAAAAACATTTCGTTGTGACCTTTATAAAAGGAACCACTGGCTCCCATTGTTATAATTACATGTCGAATTCCTTTATTCAACAAATTTCCGGCAGCTCGATCAGCCATATCCAGGGATGAAACTTTAATACCCGTCAATATTTCTGCTTCGGTCTCATTAGGAGTGATCAGATACAGACCGTCAAGAGTGGCATCGGTCATTTTCGTCGCAGGTGCTGGATTCAGTATGACCGGTGTCTTAACGCGATTTGCCTGAGTCATCAGATAGGCGACCGTATCCAATGGCGTTTCTAATTGGACAAGAATTATATCTGATTCTGGAAGCAGATGAGCTGCATGATCTATATCTGATTTATTAAGCGTTTCATTAGCCCCGGACGCCACGACTATTTCATTTTGTCCTTGCTCGTTGACCAGGATAAGCGCTACACCAGACGGGTTAGATTTATCTATGATCACCTGGGTGATATCCATACCCTCTTTCTTAAATCCGCGTATTGCCTCGTGTCCAAAAACATCATCTCCCACTTTTGCTACAAAAGTCACATTGCCTCCTAATCGCGCTGCTGCCACAGCCTGATTCGCTCCTTTGCCGCCTGCAAACATGAAAAACTCTCCACCTAATAGCGTTTCACCCGGAACAGGAAATCTCCCGGTTTTAACTACCATGTCTGTATTAGAACTACCTACCACAAGTATATTAGCCATCACACTAAGTTAAGGATGTGCAGCGACCCATATGGCTCCGTCATCAAAGTATTCTCTTTTCCAGATGGGCACTGTCACTTTTAATGTATCGATAGCATATTGGCAAGCTTCAAAGGCTGCATCGCGATGAGGGGCACTTACGGCTATAATTACAGCTATCTCTCCAATGGCTAAGGTGCCCGTCCTATGATGAATGCTGATGCCAAGCGCCTGCCATTTATCCATTATGGCTTCAGCTATTTTTCTCAATTCTTTTCTAGCCATGGATTCAAAAGCTTCAAATTCCAATTTGATTACTTTTTTTCCCGATGTTTGACTTCTGACGGAACCTACAAATAGAGCATTTCCTCCTGCTCCTTCATGTTGGACGAATGAGTAACATGAGTCAATTATTAACTCCTGATCGGATATTTGAATGTCTATTTTTTCTTGCATATGCCGACAACTCAACCACCACTTACAGGCGGTATAATGACTAATTCATCTCCTTCGGTCACAACATAATCATCGTCTTGGTAAGATTCATTTACAGCAATGGAAAATTTTTTCAAGGTCGAAAAATCAGGATATTTCAATGATAAAACATCCTTTACTTCACTGATGGTAGCTTTATCTTTTAAATCTAATTGGCTTACTGGTCCGCCAACAATTTCTTTAGCAATACCAAATGCTCTAATTTTTACCCTCATAGATCTCAAATATACGCGATAACATTTTCTTGAAGTCGTGACATTCTTGACAATTAAACCATCACTGAGGAAAGGAATCTTCCATATTTGTAAATAAGCTCCTCATTACACTATCTTCATCGATCTATTAAGAAATGTGATGCTTTACGACAACCACGGAAGAAAAATTAATTACTTGAGACTTGCTGTTACAGATCGTTGTAATCTGCGCTGTCAATATTGCATGCCGGAAGAAGGCATTAATTATGTGGATCGGTCCGATCTTTTAACCTATGAGGAAATAGAACGTATTATTCGCCTTTTCGGAAGTCTCGGTATTGATAAAGTTCGGATAACCGGAGGTGAGCCCTTTCTGCGTAAGGGCATGATGGAATGTATTGCACGCATCAATGATATTCCAGAAATAACATCTATTCACATTACTACTAATGGAACGTTAACCAGGGATCTGATACCCCGCTTCAAAGATGTAGGCATCAAATCAGTAAACCTTAGCCTGGACAGTCTGGATCCTGAGAGATTCAAAATGATAACCAGGCGGGATGATTTAGACAAGGTCATGGAAAGTCTGATGTCCTTAATAGAGCAGGACATTACGACTAAAATCAATATGGTAGTCATGCACGCTCAGAATATTGATGACTTGTTACCGATGATTGAGCTCACAAAACACCTGCCCATCAGTGTAAGGTTTTTAGAGGAAATGCCATTTAATGGCATCGGTATTCATGACAATATGGCCCTCTGGGACCACAAACGAATCCTGGACTTTATCGTTCAATCTCATCCGGATATTAGGCCCTTAGTAAATGAACCAAACAGCACGTCGATCAATTATCAAATCCCTGGATATATTGGGTCCTTTGGTATTATTGCTTCTTATAGCCGCCTATTTTGCGGCACGTGCAATAGAATAAGATTGACTCCTACAGGTCTGCTAAAGACTTGTCTTTATGATGGCGGCATCTTCAATATCAAACAATTGATAAGAGAAGGAGCCACAGATGATAATCTCACAACAGCTTTAACGGGAGCTTTAGGATCCCGGGCAAAAGATGGCCATGAAGCCGAATCGCTTAGGACTTCTCATCTTATCAATGAATCCATGGCCACAATTGGTGGTTGAACCCAGAATATGCAATAGGACATCCTTACTTGCCGAAAAGAGGCGTTACGATATCCTAATGCATAGCCAGGGTTGATTTCCCACAAGGAGTAACATAATACTGGTTCTATCCGTAAAAATAGACACAGCTCAACGCAATAAAAATCGAAAGAAAGAGACCCGTTAAAAATATACTGAAGGCCAGTCTTATCAATTCTAATTTTTTGCCCAGGGTGCTCCCGATAAAGTGCAGGTCATCTGCTAAATGACCTTTGACCTGCTCCTCCTGCAAAGTGGCACTTGCCATATATAGCCCAAATTCTTCTCGGTTCATTTTATAAAAATTGCCAAAGAAAAATGGACTGACCATAAATCCTTTTTTCAAATTCTTATGATTTTGCGAGAACTTGGTAGGTTTTAGCACTAATGCAGCTATGTAAATCGTAATGACACACGTTAATATCAACAAGATCAAAGGAAAGGTTAGTCTGTATTCTTCGATTATATTGAAATAAGGTATCGTTATCGGTATTAAAAAAGTCAGCATCAGGGCGTTGAGGCTGAGCAAGACATTTGCCTTGTTGTCTGCTATATGCGTCAATTCTATGCTGTTTCGCATCGTTGTGCGAATAATATTTAATATATCCTTAGAGAATTTTTTCTTCTTTTTCTCTTCCATGATGGTATAATTTGAGATGAATAAGTAATGCTTAAATTGCAAAACTTCAGGTTGGGGTCATTAATCAATCAATCCGGAGATCAACTAATATGATTATAAGATATTGGACTAAACTTGTTTAAATGAAATGCTCCTACTCTGTAGAACTATGGGTACAGCAGTTAAAATTTATATATTCTGTCTTTACGAAGGTCGGTCATTTACGTATGAACGATCCTCTTGTTTGTCTGTATAGCCATGTTGACTAACTGTGAATTTAGTCATAGGAATCTCTTTTTTAGGTAAAAAATTAAGTTCTGAATTCTCGTCATTAATTTAAGAATACGAAAATACAAGACAAATATAACGCATGTTTCGAAATATTGTTTTGTTTTGTTATTCTCAAGAGCTTAAATAATCACATTCACAATTCGCGAATTCACGGACATATCAGTAAACATTGATGTTCCGGTACTTATTATAAGTATCTAAATATTTAATTTTTTGTGATGCCGAAAGACTCAGTTAATATCGTCCTTCAGATTTTCTAGTGATTTGAGATTATTAAACCGATCGTGTTAAGCTTAATAAGGGCATTTTTTACTTATTACTAGAATAATTCCCGAGCCCAAGCATAAAATAATTCGAATTTATCAGTTATTACACGGGACAATGGTACTGGTAAATAGTGTTCCATTGGGCACCTGGAAGTTTGGTAAATACGTAATGGCATCACCAGCTTGAAATATGGTAGTACCAGGAGATAAAAGAGCATCCGATGTGATTGTCAACTGTGCTAAATAAGCACCAGCAGGGAGAGGGGATCCTGAAAGGTTGCGGTCCATATAATCATTACAATCACATGCCGCGCCCATTCCATCTCCATCGGGACCGTCCTGGTCAGCATTTGCTACAACAGGGCAGTTATCACACGCGTTCGGGACTCCATCTGCATCTGTATCT
>JAJCYJ010000325.1 GCA_029262975.1 Saprospiraceae bacterium | reverse complement strand
CTTATGGTTCGATAGCTATTATAATATTGGGCGGGCTTTATTATTATCGACAGAGGAGAATGAGTTCCAATAAGTTGGTAGCAAGTTGAACATATTTCAAATTGAAAAAGTCATCAGTCTATTAATGTTCTTTCATGATAGTGCTTATCAGTAGACAATATGAAGAAAGGTAACGAAACACTCTAAATCATGTAAGACAAATAATGGATTACCCTCTGAAATTTTGCCTATACAATAAAAGTTACTGAAAGAACAACAGTATCAATCACTCCATGAGCAATGATTAAGGGCCACAATCCGGATTTTGAATATTTCAGGAAATAGACTCCCAAAACAAACCCTATTAATCCCGTAATTAATATGCCTAAGAATCCCTGGCTTGGATGCGCCATACCAAACCAGATGGCTTGTATTCCTGAGATCAGATAAAGAGACTGATTATTATTATCGTTAAATAGTGCATGGAGGCGATTAATAATAATTCCCCTAAAAATAAATTCTTCACCTATTGCTGTAACTATCCACACATTAATAATAATATCCGCTAAAAATCCTGCTAAAGATGTAGGTTGATGATCAATGGCGGCACCAGATTCTGGATTTCCAAATAAAAAACCTATGACCAAAAGTCCCAGGATTTGCATCAAAAAAATTAAAGCCGAAACTGTTAAGACCTCCGCAAAAAAGCCTTTGTTTATAGAAATTCTACCTAATCCTAATTGATTAAGCGGAAGCCGTCTTTTTTTAATTATATAAAGGGCAACTAAACTTGTAGAGACTACTACTAATGCTCCCTGCGATACAACCGGGAGGAATGACTTGAAATACCAGGAAGCACTAAATACAATTAGTAAAGAGATTAAATCTAAAAGAGGCTTATGCTTTTCCTTTTTCAGGGTGAATGAATTTTAGTGGTGCAAATTTTAAATTTATAAGTGGATATCTTTCTTAGTTGTTAATGCCTAAAGTACCATTCATTTTACCAGTGCCCCCGAACATAACTTTAAATCCAATAATGAGATTCAGACTTTCTACTTAACGTTCAATTAACCTGACCAATTTACACATCATCGTCAAACAATTCAATTCAGTAACATGAATTAGCATCTCATTTTTTTTCGACTGAATTTATTTATAAAATCTGAAGAACGGCAAGTTGTAAAATAATATTTGAAAATTAACCGTAGGTGCTGCATTGCACAAAACAGGAATTAAACCTGGATTATATCGATTATCTATATGAGTCAGAAAGAATCTATGTCGAGGAAGTGGGATCACATTCGATTACAATATAACAACTATCATAACGGGGCTATCATGAAGAGAAGGATGCGCTTCTTACATTTTTAAGAAAGACCACACCGACAACCATCATCGTAAGCATCAGGATGATTATGGCCCATTCAGACAAAGTTGGAACCCGGGCAAATGAACCACAGACCTGCACTGCGTCGATTGATATATCCCCATTTAATCCAAATCCCGGCTTTACTGCTTCAAATTGAATTTGAATCGTCTTATTACGCCAATCACTGATGTCGATATAAACCTCTTCCCACTCACTGCTCGAATGGATACCTCCGGCTACTGCAGGAAGCACATTGGTCACGACACCACCTTCTATCACATGCACAGCTAGTGACGCGGATGGACCATGCATGTTTAGGAAAAAACTAATATTAATGACGGCACCAACACTTAAATCAATAGCCGGTGATGTCAAGGTGACCATTTCTCCGCGCAGGGCAGGTCCTGTTCCTTCACAATAGACATAGAAATCTCCTTCATAGGCCTCATCCGGTCCAGTACCTGGAGAATCTGTAGGACCTGAATGATGGAACCAGCCAGCTAAAAAATCAGCATATGCTCTTAGCGGACCAGTATATAATGAGGACTCTACTAACCAATCAGAAGGAATGCCACTTTCAAAATTTTCTGAAAATAAATTTTCTTCACATGCAAAATCGAGCGGAGGGGGCGAAATCGTCTGAGCCTGAAGAAAATTGCCTGCAAACACAAGTACGAGTACTAGTAAAAGGTATAGATTCTTAAGATTGATCAATGGTGTTCGTTTTTTTCTATGCTGCAAAATAGCGTATTTAAATGCTTAATTGGAATTACTCATAACAAACAATATTATATTAATTTGCCAAATACATAAAAGACGCACAGTCTTGACTTTATTCAAATAATATCTATCATTTATTGCCATAGTATGTTATTTTCTTTCTTGCCTCTCCTCACGAAACGCAGCCACACATATTTCGATTCTCGCAATAAATTCATCACCTGTGTTTACTGTGAAACCCGGAAAAATATCTATGCCCGTCTCCGCGATCAACTCCAGATAGGACTGAACAATCGCATCTGTACTGATTGTGCCTGACACCCTAAACAATTGAGGGAGCATGCTACTCTGCAAGAGTTCCGTATCAATATAAATATCAGCCGTCAGGCAAGAAGACAGGGTACAAAGTCCTGGATCAGCCTCGATCAAAGCCTTTGTCGCATTGCCGCTCGCTGTTTCACAAATAGAAATTAATGTCACTGAAAGATTGCCCGGTGTAGCGTCTTCAGCGAAACTCAGCGTCACTGAGGAATTACCATTATTATTAATCGTTACCCCTGTTCCATCATAAGCCCATTGATAATCGTCAACATTGGGGTTTTCAGAGACCGAATAAATTAACCCACTTGATCCAGGACAATAGGATGCAGTTCCTGAAATA
>JAJCYJ010000324.1 GCA_029262975.1 Saprospiraceae bacterium | reverse complement strand
TTCAGTTGGTTCTGGTGTTGAAAAATATGGACTATCAACGAATGAATTTCTGTATCCGGTTTAATCTTTTCAGAAAGGTATTTTTTAAATAATTTCCAGTCCTTTTTATCAAAAGATTGAAGATGGTCGAAAGTTCTATTATTATACATTATTTTATTCTTAATATGGCTATTGACAGATAGCAGTAACCATAATTCGCTATATAATTTTATTTACAATGATGAAAAGGAAAACATATCTATATAAATCATTTAAAACATTATTAATCAATATATTATGTATAAACACTACCATATTTAGTATGGGAAATTACCAAATTGTTGTGAGTCCGAAAGAATTATGATGGATTATTTTTGGGTAAACATTAAACATCCACCAGAAATGAAAGATTATCACCCATCCCGCCGTGAATTAGAAGTTCTTGGTAAAATATGTCAGGGCCTTACCGCTAAAGAAATTGGTACCGAATTGTTTATCGCTCAGGGTACTGTCGAAACTCACAAAAGGAACCTTATCTTAAAATTTGATGCACGTAATGCGGTAGATCTCGCTGTGCGAGCAGTCAGACAAGGTATTTGTTAGTCAGTTATCACAAAGCTTGAAGGGTTTATAATTAGCTAAATATATGCTTGTGGTATTATATTAAGGTAGTACAACTTTAATCTTCATATCTTGATTCTTCAAAATCAAGTCTATGTTTCGAAATGGAATTATTTTATGGGTTGTAATTTGTGTAGTTAATTTAACAGCCCAAGACCTCGCGTTACCAACTGATACTATAGTAACAACCAGACATTCTGTAACTGTAAAAGGTGTAAAATTTAATTATACTGCTGAGACAGGGACACAACCTGTATGGAATGAAGATGGTCATGTTACGGCTTCACTTTTTTATACATATTATACGCGCGATGGCATAACTGATAAATCATCACGACCACTTGTTATTTCTTTTAATGGTGGTCCTGGATCTGCCTCAGTCTGGATGCATTTGGCATATACCGGACCGAGGATTTTGAATATTGATGATGAAGGATTCCCTATTCAACCTTATGGTGTTAAGGAAAATCCCTACAGCATTCTCGACATAGCCGATATAGTTTTTGTAAACCCTGTAAATACCGGTTATTCTCGTATTATTGATAAAGAAGTCGATGCTAAAAAAGTCTTTTTTGGTGTCAATGCGGATATTAAATATTTAGCTGAATGGATTAATACTTTTGTGACACGAAAAAATCGATGGACTTGTCCTAAATATTTAATCGGAGAAAGTTACGGCACAACACGTGTCTCAGGCTTGGCACTTGCACTACAAAATCAACAATGGATGTATCTCAACGGTGTCATACTTGTGTCTCCAACAGGCCTAGGAATCAAACGGGATGGCCCCGTAATGGCCGCAAACAGATTACCGTATTTTGCTGCTGCAGCGTGGTATCAGAATGCATTATCAGCTGAACTTCAATCCCGGGATTTAATTGATGTATTAAATGAAGTTGAAGAATATTCAATAAAAACACTTTTGCCGGCAATGGTTAAAGGTGGATTTCTTGATGAAGAAGAAAGAAAAAAGGCAATTGCAAAAATGTCTTATTACTCCGGTCTTTCAGAAATATCAATAGCCCAGAATAACATGGACGTATCGACTTCTTTTTTCTGGAAAGATCTTCTTCGTGATAAAGGATTAACAATTGGAAGACTTGACTCTCGATATCTTGGTATTGATAAGCGTGATGCCGGTGACAGACCTGATTATAATTCTGAACTTACCTCATGGCTTCATTCATTTACGCCAGCCATCAACTTCTATTTAAGGGAACACCTGAATTTTAAGACAGATATAAAATATAATATGTTTGGTCCGGTACGACCCTGGGATAGATCCGGCGATCGAACGGGTGATAATTTGCGTCAGGCAATGGCCCAGAATCCATATCTGCATGTTTTGGTGCAATCTGGTTACTTTGATGGTGCAACTACATATTTTAATGCAAAATATTCAATGTGGCAACTTGATCCAAGTGGCAAAATGAAGGACAGATTGAATTTCAGAGGATATCGGAGCGGCCATATGATGTATCTTCGAACTGAAGACTTAAAGACGGCCAATGAAGATATAAGAGCGTTAATATTAAAAACGCTACCTGGTAAGGGCGTTCCTGCCAAGTACTGAGGTTGATCTCTTTATTTTGCTCATTTTAAACAGTATAAAATATGATGTTAGGGTTAAGAACAACCATTTATAAAGTAGCTAATATCGAAGAAGCAAAGCAATGGTATAGTCTTGCTTTTAAAACCAAACCCTATTTTGATGAACCTTTTTATGTGGGATTTAATATTGGAGGTTTTGAACTAGGATTACAACCAAATGAAAAAATTGCCTCGCTCAAATCTGCATCTGTTATTGCGTATTGGGGGGTTGAAGATATAAATGATACCTTCAATTATTTGCTTGAAATAGGTGGAAAATCACATAATCAACCTACTAATGTTGGAGGTCCCATCATGGTAGCGAGCATTTTAGATCCCTGGAATAATGTCATAGGAATCATTTACAATCCTGAATTCAAATTGCCATCTTAGTTGGACGCTTTTTATATTTTAATAATCAGTCCAGTCTCAAATCTTCTATACGAACACCCGGGTTTTTGGATTTGTCAAATTTGAAAATCTTATCATCATAGATCTTGTCTTTTAGGACGTTTGTGATGTTCAGGGTAAGTCTGGATCCATCTTTTCCGAATGCTACAATACTTGTAATTTCATTAGTTTTAGAAAGGACGGTTATTCTAAATTTTGAATAATCAGCAAATTCGTCAAAAGGTTTGAATTCCAGGTCAAGGTCATTTTTTCTTTCTTCTGCTATGCTGTATTCGTATTTCCCGCTTTTATATTGATTTAACAGATCTAAAGGAGTGATAAAGTAATCCTCTGCTTCATCTTCTTCAAAGTCATTGATTTGTACTTCATTCTTTGAAGGAATGTATATCCAAATATCTTCACCATTTCCATAGTATTCATGTTCGCTATTTCGAAACACGAACTTCTTGCCTTTCTGGATAACAGAGGACGAATAGGTCGTGGGCTCTTCATCGGGGTACAAAATGATTAGATCAAATATTACTTCGATACTCTTCGAAGACGTATACGACTCACTTAGTTTATCAAGAATTTTTTTAGCTTTCTTGTCCTGGGCACTCAACAGTAAACTCGAGCTGAGCAAAGTGATTATGAAAATTAATCTCATGTTATTTAGAACTTTCAATTTAGACGAAAGTTGCGCCCAAAGTAGTCCAAATAAACCGTTAAATAATAAGATTAATTAGTAGCTTTTCGTCCGTCAAGTCCAAATTTGCCTGTTCCCATTAGAAATATTGCCAGGTAAATTGCAAAATATAATAAGGGAAATTCCTTTCGTCTCCATGGATCATCCAAATGGTGAATAAAGGCTGCAACCAGCATAGTTGCCATACCGAATGTACTCGCGAATCTTCCTTTATAACCGACTAATATCAGGATCGAACAAATAAATTCTGCGAAAGCAGCCAGGATTAATGAAAATGTAGGTCCTATACCAATAGGATCCCCAAAAGCGAAATCTCCGTTAAGTACTTTTAAAAATTTTCCCCATCCGTGTGTTAACATAAATCCTCCACCCGCAATGCGCAGCACAAGTAATCCTAAATCGACATTTCGCAATTGATTATTCAGTATTGCTTTCAGCATAATTCTTTATTTTTCAGGCAAGATAATCATATTCTTAAAAGTTGTAATACGTAGTTGTCATCCTTTACAAATGTTCAGAATTAATTAATTGACTATAATGGCTATTCTAACTGTCAATGGTTCGTCGAGTGATCATTCATCTAACGGGCGTTTGCTACTTTCTCTAAGCATGCACTTTAAGGAAATTGAATTTCTTCATGCTCCTCCTCTAATAGCTCTTCCACTTTTTAGCCCCGATATTGATCGGGCACCATATCCTGATGTTGTGCTCAATTGGCGACGGATTGTTGCTTCGTCCGATAGCATTATCATCACTACTCCGGCATATTTGTTTAATATTCCAGCAACCTTGAAGAATGCGCTGGAGTGGTTGACCACCTCAGGTGAATTGGATGGCAAGCGCACACTTGCCCTCACATATTGCCCCCATCCACCGCGAGGAGAAGAAGCGATGCAATCAATGATCTGGTCATTAAAAGCCCTCAATGCTCAGGTTGTAGCACAATGCCCTTTATTTCAAAATGAATTAAAAATTAATAATCACGGCTCACTAGAAGGAGCTGAAAGTATAGAGATGATCACAGAAGCCCTTTCCTTGTTAGACCCATGTTGAGCGTCTTACTTATTAGACTTTTTAAGCTATATAAATTCGCACATATATCCATTACCATATTCCTTGTATTTTTTATAAATTAACATGGGTTATAAGGATGATAAGAATTGTGGTAACTACTTTAGCCGCTCTTAATAACCAACCATGATCTTGATTCATACC
>JAJCYJ010000323.1 GCA_029262975.1 Saprospiraceae bacterium | reverse complement strand
CTTTCCTCTTTATTGAAATTCACCGGGCGTACATGCTTCAATCTTTACAAACAAATCGTGTAATCTGCTATTACCAGATAACCCGACATTATAAGACGCTTCTAAAGTAGATTGTCCTTTTCTCAAGGATTCTTTGGCCTTTTCTATGGTGATATATTGAAGATAATCTTTTGGGCTAATACCCACCCATTTCCGAAATACCCGTTGAAAATGAAACTTACTTAAGTTAACATGCCCGGCAATTTCATCTAAAGAGGGCTGCGCAACTTGCTGATTCTTAATATAATAGATCGCCTTTGCTATGGTGTCAAAGTGATATTTGTTTTCCATACTACAAAAATGAATTTATCTGCCCAGTCATCCAATCCGATTGTTGCTATATCACAAAGGGCCAATAATCGCATTAAGCTAATGTGCTAAACAATTATCCGAGATTTTACCGACTTTGATCATTTTTCACCTCCTTCCATTTCTGGCTCTTCAGCGCAAACTGAGATCCGGACAAATCCTTATACTTTTCTCGGAGTACATCATATTCCGGGTTAACGGCATAATAACCCCAAATGCCCAGCATCAACTTAAGATTGGCTTCATTTTCGGAATATTGCCCCTTATCATCGGTATCTTTTATCCATTGTTCCAGGATCATAGCATGATTCTTTAATACATCAGCATACTCTGTATGTAATGCAAGGTTATTAAGCTCATATGGATCTTCCTTCAAATTGTATAATTCTTCAGCGGGTCGCATACTTTTAAAAAAAACAGACTGTACGCTATCCAATTTATTTTCAGCATTGAGTTGTCTCATAGTTTTAACAAATGGAACACCATCGACATCCATGTACGTCGGCTGAGTATATGGCCTATCCAACATGAAGTTTCGAATATATTTAAAGTCCTTTGAGCGCACAGAACGAATACGATCGATGGTAAAATCACAGCGATCACGTGTTGAAATCACATACTCCCTATCTCCGTCAGCATCATTAAAAATATTTCTTCCTTCTACAAATTCCGGAATCGGTATCCCTGCTAATGCCAGGGCACTTGGCCCCAAATCAATTCCGCTCACTAAACCGTCATGAGTGGTACCCGAATCAATGTTTTTTGATTTTGAATAATCGGCAATAATTAAAGGGACATGAAGACCGCCCTCATATAAAAATTGTTTATTCCTCGTCATACGCATACCGTGATCTGAGAAAAAGAAAACGATCGTGTTCTTCAAAAGGCCAATTTTTTCTAATTTATGCATTATCTCCCCCACCCTTTCATCAGTAATTTGTACAGCATCCAAATGGTTAGCATATTCTTCATTTAGGACAGGATGATCGGGTAAATAAGGTGGAAGATCGATTAGTGATCTATCGACGGGTGTTTTTACATTTTCATTAAATTTGGCATTAAAGATCTCCTTCCCACCACGAAGCTGAATTTGTCCAAAGAAAGGTGTTTTATCTATCAAGCTGTCTATATCCAAGGGCACTCCACTTTTTCCATATAGCGGATGATGCCTGTAGTCCTGATTATAAAGATCGGCCCGATCATAAGTAAAGTTATAGTCGTCCTTCCCATTGTTAAATGTGAAATACCCTGCAGTTTTAAATAACTCTGGAATAGTTTTCACATTTTCTGGCAAATATATGGCAGACTCTTCTGTCCTGGCACTATGATGATTGTGCGTTCCCGTAGTTGTAGACATAATACCTGTAATAATACTCGACCTGCTTGGCGAACAGACTGGAGCTGGCATAATAGCATTGTTAAACAGGACGCCATTTTGGGCTAATTGATCAATATTTGGCGTCTTTATGCGGGTTTCACCATAGCAGCCCATTAAGGGAGCGGTGTCCTCCAGTACGATCCATAAAATGTTCGGTTGGACTGTAGTCTCAACATTCATCTTTTTCTCAGTACAAGAGTTCAAACTGAAAACTATCATCACATATAATAGGAATCGCCTAGGGTTGCTTTCTATCATTGAATGGGTCTTTATCGAAATCTTTTGCAATATTTTCATTCGTAAATGGGTTATATACATAAAGTTACTCAGTTTCTTTTCTTTAATAGCTATTTACTCCGGTTGAGACTAAGATTCCTGATACCTACAATTATAAATTAGAAAATAGCTCCCAATAGGATTCTCTCATTTTAATATCTTCCGAGTCCAAAAATATCTAAGTTTATCAATTATAGAAAAAGGTTCAAATGGTGATTCGTAAGCTACATCTCTTATCGGTTTTCTATTTTGATATTTTCCTCCCTTAATATCTTCCAGAATTACATTGCAAGAAATAGTGTTGGGTTGGCCTTTGTTACTTCTGATCTGAAAGTCCATTTGTGCTTTAGTGATAAAGTTGGCAGAAAACCTTCTTATTCTACAACTCTTTTTATCATCGTCCTAAATTCAGAATCCCATGCAATAAGTGCCTTTATTTGGCACTTCTCCGGGGTAACTGTATCATTTAAGATATCGATTGATATATCATACTCCTTAGTTTTTAAAGCAACGCTATTGAGCCAGTCAGCCATATAAGCTTTATAGTAGTATTTAAGAGTACTCAAATAAGAATCACCTATATTATTCGGTAGTCCATTCAATCTCTTAGTGCTCGCCATTTTTTATTTGTTCATCTATTGTTTAGACATACTCGCCATGAATAGAGCGACAGTTTGAGAGCCATATCTTATGACCTCTGCAAGTGTTTCATTTTTATCTTTTTATGTATTCAATAAGTTCCAAAACAATCCAGTCAATTGATAATATTGCCAAAATAATCAAAGTCCAATGCCACCATTTCAATTTAATATTCTTTGCAATTTTCCATTCAATTAACGTCCAGACAGCAAAATAAATATACCATATCCACCACGCACGTACATCGTAGAAAAGGAGAATCGCCATGCCTATTGTAAATATAACCATTACAATAACGAACAATTTGACTTCTTTTTTCTGACGTACTTCGATATCTTTATCGATACTTTTCATTTGGTTGTTATTCTGATTCAAAATGACTATTTTATCCCTTTTAATTTGTTCCGAATCACCAAAATAATCTTTCGTAAATTGAACTCCATAAAATGGAAACAACAAACTACCTGGCTAATTCATCATCACATGTTGTCTTTCTCAAATTTTACCTATACATGTACTACATCCATGTATAAATATAGGAGCCATTCATGAAGACTTCCGTCTTTACACAATCTTACCAATTTATTAGTTTTTCATGCTATTCATAGCTTCTTTGAAACCCTCTAAATAGTCAGCCACGGTTTTAGATTTGATAAGTTCCCATTCGCTCTCAGGCTTGCTTAATTCTTGATCTTCGTTAACGAATGCTCCCATACCATGTAAATTAATCCATTGGTGATCGTACTCTTCCAAATTTTCAGATACATAGTCTATGGCTTCATAAACAATAAATTCTAAATTAGTTATGTCTGCAAATCCGTATTTATTTATTTGTGGGCCATAATGCTGATTTAAGACTGCGACTGCTTGTGCTGCCGTTTGATCATTGCAGCGATTGGCGTCATATCGTGCTCTTAATTGAGCAGTATAAAACCAGATAGCTGCCTCTCTTTTTCTATCTATACTGTATAAATAGTTAGACAAATCGTATAAAACCGGAGGGATGTATAGATTTGGTCGTTCAAGAATCAATTTGGCCGTTTCGGATTGAACTACTTTATCATCACTGTTGAGCTTATCAATTGTGCTGTTTTGCTCCTCGAGGCTAATGTGCGAATATTTTGCTTGACGTTCAATTCCTTGTGCGTGAATTTGATTGACTTGATTCGAACTTGATATTATCATCAAGACAAATGAACTAAGTAGCCATATTTTTTGCATAATATATTAATTTCAATTTAGAAAAACAACTCCTGTTATGTTGCTCACTTCTTACTACTTTTGTAATTAAACACGATTAAAGACTAATATTTTAAGGTTTAATTCTATTATCTTTTAGTCATTACTAAAGGTCAATTATCAACTGCTAAAAACTCTTTTTCTGAATGTATTCAGATTGAATTGACTCACCTCATGAATTAAAATAAAGAACATTTCGTTATGTAAATAAAATCCATTAATATCTAAGAATCACTCACTATATTGACAATGTTATTGCCAAAATAATAAATATAATTAATATTCCTTTGAACTGATTAGATAAAATATTAATGATTTTTGCTTCATCTGGATGAAGTTTAGAATTACGTTGTGAGAGTTGTCACCATTTAGGGAAGCAGTAAAAAATGCTGCTGACCTCTTTTACCTATCTGGCTTTTCTCAGGGTCCCTGGGTATGAAGGCCCTGGTAAAGACATATCCTCCATACAGGACTATTTATGCGAGAGATGATAAGAATTCACAAATTAAAAGCCTCAAAGGGGCGTATCTCTTTAGCAAGGGTTTTCAAACCCTGGAATTTTAAAGCAGAATATAAGCTCTATAAGAGCGACAGAATAACACTTGAACTAAAGAATACAAACTATCATCCTATCTATCGTCCCTATAAGGCTCAAATTATATATGCCCTAATTACGAAAAGTTAAAACCCTTCGCTAAGGAGATTTTCCCCTTCAGGGAATCGATTGGCGCAACACGCCATTTCAATTTGCAACGAAATCCGAGCTCTGAAGGAGCGTTTCTTTTTGAACGATGGGTTTTAACCCATCGCTATCTGCAACACGCCATTTCAATTTGCAACGAAATCCGAGCTCTGAAGGAGCGTTTCTTTTTGAACGATGGGTTTTAACCCATCGCGATCTGCAA
>JAJCYJ010000322.1 GCA_029262975.1 Saprospiraceae bacterium | reverse complement strand
ATAGATAGACTTGACGCCCAGGGGCATCAAATAACAGTATTAACCAACAGATACGATAACAGTCTCCAGCCCCAGGAAAAAATCGGTTCCGGCACGACAATCATCCGAAAGAAATATTTTAACCGATATGGTTTTACCTTTTTGTCCGGATTAGCCGCTATAAAATATGCACGTGAAGCGGATCTTATTCACACCACTTCATTCAATGCTGCTATCCCAGCCTGGATAGCGGCCAAAATAACGAGGACCAAATCCGTTATAACATTTCACGAAAGATGGGGAAAATTGTGGTTCAAACTTCCCTGGATGTCTTATCCTTCCAGAATATTACACTACTTTTTCGAGTATTTAATCACTCATCTTCATTTCGATCGGTTTGTAGCTGTTTCAGATTTCACAAAGGACAGTTTGATGGCCGGTGGTATTAAACGACCGTCGCTGACCAGGATTTATAATGGAATAAATTATATGGATCTGCCAGCGCATACCGGCAGTAAACCTGAAGATCCGTTTACTTTTTTGTTTTATGGAAGGGTAGGGTATGCCAAAGGACTTGATGTGTTGCTTCCTGCTTATGCAGCGCTATTAAAAAGTCGAAAAGATCACCTACTAGAGCTGGTCCTTCCTTCTGAAGATACACCCATGCTGAGCAAGGTGCAAGAGATCATATCGAAGACAGGCATTTCAGATCATATCCGAATGTATCATGATCTCGAACATAGCGCCTTAATAAAGCGGATCACATCATGCGATAGTGTTGTAATCCCATCCTATAGCGAGGGATTTTGTTTTGCTGCTGTTGAGACGATAGCCATAGGTGCTCCGATCATATCGTCAGGACAGGGAGCACTCAAAGAAGTTGTTTCAAGAAAATTCATACAATTGTCTGAACTTTCTCCGTCAGCACTTACAGGTGCTATGTCAGATGCGTTAGAGGATAAATGGGAATATTCCGACATAAGAAGGTTTCATCTGGGCATTACGATAGACGAGTATGTTAAACTCTATCATGAACTTGCAGGAGAAGACAAGTAATTAAACGCTATCAGAGCCAATAGTTAGCTTTTAGCACAAAACTTCTGTCAGCAGGACGAAGTCGATCCAGTGTCAAATAATTATCTGTGTATACCAGGAATATATCCGACATCGGTGCATATCGCCATTGCAGTCGTGTATTGATATTCATACGTTTTGCCTGGGTATTATATTGAAAAAATGTGGTCCAGAACAGGGCCGTTGAAAAGTTCAATTCAGCCCTGGCAGTCAATAAAGAGATGTCCAGGTTGCCATACGGATCAGGAAGCCGAATGCGATTGATTTCATATCCCATGGAGAAGTTTCCCCACGGTTGTTTTCTGAAATTCAAGTCTAAAATATTAGTAAACTTATGCCCATTGTAGAATCCGCCATACACAGAAAAGATAGATGCATTAATAACTTTTCTCCGGTCGGTGTTATACTGGACATTGAATTCCCAGGCATCATATTGGCCTGCAGGCAATGGTGTTTCTGTTAGTGCAAATGGAAAAACCAATTCTGAAAAAATATGATTAATTCTAAGCCTTAATTGACTGGTATTTTGAAAAAATATAAAATGCCTGATACGGGTATACCATTCATTGAGTAGTCCCCCATCATTGATAGTTATAAAGTTTTCGAGTCCTGACCAATGGAAATTAATTTTGTCAGATTTAGGGTAGACATAATAATTCAACATATTGCCTATCTGGGTGTAGCCTATTCTTACCACTTCACCGGTCAGGGGATTGAAGTTGTTAATTCGAAAATTAAAACCCATATCGGAAAAGTAATTTTCGCCTAAATTTTGTAGCGTGAAAAAAGTTCTGAATTTTTCTCCGGAATATTCAAATCGCCCATAGATATGTCTGTTATCACCCTCAATGTCTTTTTTGGCTGAAAAGATCATACCGGCTTGACCACCCCATTTACCGTCGGCGGTGCTCAGATTAATTTCTCCACCCATATTCCGGCCATAATCTCCATCGATGGGAGAGCCACCATCATACCCCTGGCGATTTAAGAAGAGTGCTTTAATATTGGATCTGACGCCAATACTGTATTGAGAAGTCAGGGAGGTAAAATTTTGTCCAGATGTATTGTCCGTAGTTTTAGAATGTATGTTGAAGGCACCGATGCGCAATTTTTCAGTGAGATTACCCGATAGACGTGCTCCGTATAATATGGGTACCGTATTACCATTAGGATCGAGACCGATGCGGCGACTGTAGAAGGGTTGGGTGGCACCCTGGCCATAGCGGTTAAACAGATCTGCATTTTCCAGGAAAAACTGACGGCGTTCGGGAAAGAAGATATTGAATCTTGTCAAGTTAGTGACCTGGGCATCTACTTCTACCTGTGAGAAATCCGGATTAACTGTTAGATCCAGGTTAAGACCTGGTGTCAGGTTAAACTTTGCGTCTGCGCCTATACTGGCACTGGTTTTAGACGGTTCATCGGCAGTGAAATTTTTAGAAGACCTGACGGTCGCGTAGGGTATCAGGGATACGTTCAATTTTTGCCTGGCAGGAGCTTCGTCCCAAATCAGTTGACCGCAATAACCGAGTTCGCCAGGGTCAAATTGCCTTGGTACCGGAGACCATACATGCGTCTCATTGCTACCGATATCGACGCGGACAAAGTTAATCCCCCATTCAAGATTATTCTTATCAAACCTCAGTGTTTTAAAGGGAATAAAGATTTCTACCACCCATCCGTCTTCATATGTTTTCGTTGCTGAGCGCCATCGATTATCCCAGCTGTCATCGCCGTTGTTCGGGCTGAGTAAGATTTCTGTTTGAGCGTTTAGTGCATTTAATGCAAAGGCAAATCCATTGATATTTTGGTTCACCGGATCTATAACGACTACAAATCCGTCATCATTACCAAAATTATCCCGCTTGAGCGTTGTCACTACCTGACCATTGTCATCGTGGAGTATTGCGCTTATATAGATACCATCGTCATCATACAGGGTGCTTACTTCGGTTTGAACCGATGCGCGTTCACCATCTCTTGGTGACTGTAGCCAGAATCCTTTTTGGCGAGGTACTTCTGTCCAGGCATCTTCCTCGAGGAGGCCATCAATATCTATCGGACTGGTCGCACGTGAGATGTGCATCACTCGCTGTATGAATGATGTATCAGTTTGCGCGTGAATTAGTGAATCAGGAAAGCTGCATATCAGTAATAGGAACAGTAGTTTTGCAAGACTATATCTCATGTAGCGGCGAAAGTACGGATCAGAGACTGATAGAGATAGATTATAAATTAGCATTAACAAAGACTTAAATAGAGGCAGGATGAGTGATTTGACAGATACGATCGTTGCGCTTTCGACACCTCCGGGTCAGGGAGCGATTGGTGTCATACGACTTTCAGGACCAAAGGCGATCGAGATAAGTGACAAGGTATTTCATGGCCGTAATTTGACGAAAGTAGAAGGCCACACGGTTCACTATGGAAAGATAAAAGACGAAGAAGGGCGCGTGATAGATGAATGCCTGGCGACTGTGTTTAAAGCACCAAGGAGTTATACAAAAGAAGACATGGTTGAGATCAGTTGCCATGGTTCACCCTACATCCTGGAGCAGGTGATTCAACTATTATTGAGAGGAGGAGCGAGACAGGCCAATAAAGGAGAATTTACGTTACGTGCTTTTCTAAATGGCCAGATGGATCTCAGCCAGGCCGAAGCAGTGGCAGACTTAATTGCATCAGAAGGGGCGGCCAGCCATGAGTTGGCGATGAATCAGATGCGTGGCGGCTTTTCTGATGAAATTAGAAAATTGCGGCAGGAGTTAATAGATTTTGCTGCTTTGATAGAATTGGAATTGGATTTTGGAGAAGAAGATGTTGAATTTGCCGATCGCGGTAAATTAGAAAATCTGGTAGCGGAGATTCAAGCTGTAATTAGAAAATTAATCAATTCTTTTCAATTAGGAAATGTAATTAAAAACGGTGTAGCTACGGTGATCGCCGGACGCCCTAATGCCGGCAAGTCCACATTGCTCAATGCATTATTAAATGAAGATCGTGCCATTGTTTCTGATATAGCAGGAACGACAAGGGATACAATAGAAGAAGGATTAAATATCAAGGGGATACAATTTAGATTAATTGATACTGCTGGTATACGGGAAGCCCAGAGTCAGATAGAGCAACTGGGAGTAGATAAGACGATGCAAAAGATCTCACAGTCTACATTAGTCATTTACCTCTTTGATGTAACGGTCTCCAAGCCAGGAGATCTATGGGAAGACGTGGATCGATTTCTGGATGCCAGCAAGGTAATTACAGCGAACAGCCGCCAGATATTTGTGGCTAATAAGATGGACTTGAATCCCTATACGAGGCCCGAAGATTATTATAAAGAAGGGCTGATCGCATATGACAACCTGGTTACGATATCGGCTAAGAATATGATGAATATTGAGTATTTGAAAGACCGATTATATGAAGCAGTTATAAAAACGCCCGACCTCAATGATCAGACTATTGTAAGTAATAACAGGCATTATGATGCTTTGTACAAATCCAATGAAGCCCTGGATCGGGTGATGGCTGGTTTGAAGGGAGGCATTACCGGTGATTTTATAGCGATGGATATCCGTCAGGCGTTGCATCATTTGGGCGAGATTACGGGGCAGATTTATACGGATGATTTGCTGGATAGTATTTTTGGGAGGTTTTGTATTGGAAAGTGACTGAGTGATTCGCGCTGTAAGCGCGATGAAGGTCTGGGGGACCTTCAAGCGAAGGAACCGCGAAGCGGGTGGGTGAGCCACTGATCTGACGCCAGCCCATAAATCGACGCCCGCATGCACTGATGTTTCGGACGGACAGGTTGAAGTGGATTTGGGTGGGCCTGCCGACCTCTGGTGGGCCTGCATAGGAATTGAAAAAACAAATTATTACACCTTTCAAGCAGATAAGAAAGTAAAATAACTTTATCTTTATTTTACTTTAGACCACTAAAGTAAAATATACTTAACTTTATTGTACCTTAATTGCATGATAAAATTAGAAGAATACATTGCAGGCAAATATGAAAATAGCCTTAAAGGCTACGATTATTTTGTTCCTTCTAAGGTCAATAAGGAATGGAACTGGGACAACCAACTCATAAATTCCTTGTTGGAAACAGCAGCATTAAAACTTGGAGAACTCAACTCTTTTGCCAAGCTGGTGCCTAATGTTGATCTTTTTATACAGTTACAGGTTACAGCAGAAGCGGTCGTGTCAAGTCGGATTGAAGGTACTCAAACCAATATCAATGAAGCCTTATTGAAAGAGGTAGATATTGCTCCCGGACGAAGAAACGACTGGCATGAAGTTCGTAATTACGTGGATGCTCTGAATATGGCCATAAGGGAATTAGAAACATTACCGATATCTTCCCGGCTGATAAAAAAGACCCATCATGTCTTGCTGTCTTCCGTCAGAGGGCAGCACAAACAACCCGGTGAATATCGGCGAAGCCAAAACTGGATCGGTGGATCTACTCCCGGTGATGCCGTATTTGTGCCACCACATGATCGGTATATCAATGAGTTAATGGGCGATTTAGAAAAATTTCTGCATAATGACCGAATCAATGTACCCGTCCTCATCCGAATTGCTATTGCACACTATCAATTTGAAACCATTCATCCTTTTTTAGACGGTAACGGAAGGATCGGAAGATTGCTCATTACTTTGTTTCTGGTTGACCAAAAAATACTGACCAAACCCCTCCTGTATTTATCTGCTTATTTTGAAGCTAAAAAAAGTCTTTATTATGACAACCTAACCTTTGTTCGGACTAAAAACAATATGGTTCAGTGGATCAAATATTTTCTGACTGGTGTAATTGCAACTTCTGAACAGGCGATTCAAACCCTCAGTCACGTGCTGGAACTCAAAGTAAAAACGGAACAATTGATAAATGAACAATTTGGGAGAAGAACGAACTCTGCACATAAGTTACTGCTGTATTTGCTACAAACACCGATCATAGAAGTGAAAGAAGCTCAGAAAGCAACTGACTTAAGTTTCAAAGCAGCCAATAACCTGGTCGCTGACTTTGTGCAGTATAAAATCCTGAAAGAAACCACTGGTCAAAGCAGAAACCGATTCTTTGTTTTTGATGATTATTTGAAATTATTCAAATCATGAAATTAGAAAATTTAATACGATGGATAGTTAAGTGTTCACTAAACTTTTGAAGGTTTGTAAACGCAAAAAGATCTTCATTCCTGAATAGTATTTTTGGGCGGTTTTGTATTGGGAAATGAGCGAAGTGCAGTCTCAGCTCTGCTGAGACCAAAAGCCTGGGAGGCTTTTGACGTAGTGAACCCTGCCTACGTATTACTTCGGCAGGCAGGCGCGAAGCGGGTGGGTGAGCCACTGATTCATCAAAACTCAGTTTTGATGATGAAGAATTATGTCTGAATCGCGGATTAGAAGGATTAATGGATTCCGCGGATTTAAGATCAAGCGGATTTTAAGATGAGTATATTAAAATTCCGAGATTTCAGATAAATTAGTTGGAGCCCTAATGAAAGTGCCATTGTCTGAATCGCGGATTAGAAGGATTAAGGGATTCCGCGAATTTTGAAATAAATTGTCTGAATCACGGATTTAAAAGGGATTAAACGGATTAATAAAATGAGTGAGTTGAAATATAAAGATATTACCGAAAAAATAATAGGAGCATCTTTTGAAGTTCATAAATTTCTGGGAATGCCGGCCTGCCGTCGAGGCAGGGGTTTCAAGAGGTAATCTATCAAAGAGCACTATCCTGAGAAATGCAGCAAAAAGATCTTTCGTTTGCCAGGGAGATTGAACAGGAAATATTTTACAAAGATTTAATTGATCCAATAGGATCTCGCAGGGCGGATTTTATAATAGAGGAAAAAGTCCTGGTAGAATTGAAAGCACTCAAAGAACTGGAGGATGTGCACATGGCTCAAACTCTTAATTACTTACGTACATATAAATTAGAATTCAGGTTACTAATCAACTTCGGAAGTAAAAGCCTGCAATTCAAAAGACTCATCTTATCAAAATAACGAAATCAAAAAAAATCCGCGAAATCATACAATCTGTGTACATCTGTGATTCAGACAACTTCGTCAGCTAATCCCTCACAATTAATGAACTAACTCGTTGAGTGGTTATGCTGCCAAAGAATGTTTTGTTTTTGAAATTTTGATTCCATATATGTAATTCCAATATTGTTTGAAAGTCATGGCTGTGATTTTTGTATTGATTCTCGTTGCTAATTCATCGTGCCTCTTGGCTTAATTTCGTTTGAATATAAAGTCATTACAGTATTGGCTGAATACAGTTTCTATTCGTTTTCTTTTTATCTTTTTCTGATAAAACTATTTGCGATAGTCTTTTTGATTAATTCTGTATGGCACTGAAAGATCGATTTCCCAGTGATAGAATAGGTCCATTTGTAATGGTGCACTTCGATAAGCTCTGTCTCCGATGAGCGTGCATTTGGCCAAGTGCGTTTCACCCAATTCTTTCAAAAAATTAATGTCATGAATATTGGCAGGTATGATCCTCATGTACTTATAAACTCCTGAAGATGAAACAATTAAGTGCAACCTATAGCCTCTAAAGTATTATCGAATCGTACTATCAAAACCCTGGATAGGCTTGACTTGATCCACACTTTTTCTACAAACAATACTCCTCAGAGCTTGACAAACTTTGCAAACAGGAATTGGAATGGAATCAACTATGAATTCGTTTTTGCCACTACTTAATTTTTCTGACCAAATATCAGTGCAATATAGTATCCAGTCTCGCAATGATTTTCTTCTTGCATTATTTCGTGTGCGATGAATCAAATTTGGGATAGGACTTGAATAGTCTTTCTGAATTTTGAAAATAAAAGGTTTTTTTGAATCTTTCCCTAAGCACTCACTTGTGATCGAAAGACTTATGATTTCCAAATCAGACATTTTTGGTGGATTGGGATAAAACATCACGTTTTCTCGTCTACCAAAAATTGTTTCATCTACTTCTTGACAGTCCGTTTTACTTTTCTGTATATAACGTAAAGATTATGGATGTCAGCAACTTTTTATTTTGTAGTAATTTCTTTAAGACGCTGATAATCAAATAAATGGGTGATATTTTTTACTATGTCAACCACTCAACGGGGTAACTACTCACCCGAATCATCCCTCAATACCCCAGGATATCACAATATTACACGCAATCAAATAAGGAAATTTGATGGAACGAAACTTATTGTTTATCTTTATTGTACATGATTATTTAACTAATCTGTACAGAAATGATTGTTAAACAGATGACAGAGTTCAGGAAAAACATGAAACAGACATTGGATCAAGTCAATGATAACGATGAAACTGTGATCATATCAAGAACTGGTGATAGAGATGTGGTACTCATTTCACTAAAAAACTTTAATAGCATACAGGAGACTTTATATCTCCAGTCTTCAAAAAAGAATAAGGAACGGCTTGAAAAGGCGATGAGAGATGTCGAGGATAATCTCAATATTGTCAGTCATGAGGTGATATTGTGAACTTGCTTAAGTGGCATATTTCGGCCTGGGAAGACTATCTCTATTGGCAAAAGACGGATAAGAGCATATGCAAAAAGATCAATGCATTAATTAAAGATGCCCTTCGTCATCCTTTCTCGGGAATAGGAAAACCGGAACCTCTCGTAGGAAATTACAGAGGGTATTGGTCAAGACGCATATCTAAAGAACATAGATTAGTGTATTGTGTTACTGATGAGACTCTGATTATAGTGGCTTGTAGGTATCATTATTAAGGTAGTTAAAAAATTTCATTAAAAAAGCCTTGGAACATTCCGGAGATCCAGGGTCATCTAATAGGCTTCGTGGGATCAAGAAATTCATCAAAGAAGCGTCAAGATTGCTTCGGCGCCCAAAGCATGCAATTCAAAAGACTCATTTTTTCAAAATAACAAAATAATAAAATAGAAAAAGTCCGAGAAATCATACAATCCGTGTACATCTGTGATTCAGACAGGGAAGCAACAAGATTACTTTGGTAAATCCATGCTTATCCGGCAGGCGGGCAAGGTCCAGACAATTCCGCCGAAGCCAAAACTGGATCAGTGGATCTACTACAGGTGATGCCGTATTTATACCACCACATAATCGGTATATCGGGGAGCTAATGGGCGATTTAGAAAAATTTCTGCATAATGACCGAATCAATGTACCTGTGGTCATCCAAATTGCTATTGCACATTATTAGTTTGAAGCCACTATTCTATTTCCCGGTTACCGAAAATAATTAATAAGACCTGTCTCCGACACTTTTTGGATCCTTACGTATTGCCCCCTTTTTATCACGAGATTATTGCCTTACCTGATAACAACCAACTCGAAATTTATTTTCTAATTATAAGCATTTATGCAAATGGTGTTATTGGAAAATTTATCTTTTTAATGTGTTATCTTTGTTTAATCCCTCATTCGTATCTATTCAAATTTTAAGTCCAAATCCTATATTTGGCGAAAGATTATAGAACATAACAACTTAATGAGATGAAGCAGTTTTACAGAGAGGCTTTAAGAAAAAGTTCATGTCAAACGATGTTAATTCGAAGCATCATGATAGTGGTTATGTCAACTATTTTGGTGATGAACCTGAGTGGACAAGTTGTGGATATATCAGATAATTCGGAAGGGATTGTTATACCGCGTATGTCTGAAAGTCAACGTAAAAGTATAAGTTCCGATATTGAGGGTATGTTATTGTATCAGACTGACGGCGCAAGCGGATTTTACTATAACAATGGGTCGTCATGGATAAAATTGAGTGATACAAAAGATAATATTCCTCAGGTTCAAATCAACGGAGAAAGCCCTTCTCTTTTGGGCTTGTTTTATGTGGGACCTACGTATGATGCCTCAGGAGCAGAAGCTCAACAATTTGTAAATGATAAAGGATACTACCTCAACATATTAAATAATGATAGCATAGCTCACACTGTTATTTACTATAAAGGAGCAAATTGCTCCGGCAAGAAATATTCTAATTCCAATATTACGGCAAGAGGGAAAGTATCATATGGTAATGCTGAACTATTATATGTTCCAAAGGATGCCCAAATTATTGGACTAATTAATGTTTTGAGCCACAAGTCGTTCCCGGTACAAGGTGGAGCAATGTGTTATAATTTAAATTTAGTGACGCACTCGGTTTTTGAATTGCTAATTAATGACCCAAAGATTACAGGAATTGACTTGAATCCTCAAGATGGATATAGAGTCAGTTTTGGTCAATAGAGCATGTGTTTTTTGTGCTACCTAAGGCAATTACGAGAAAGGAAGATGGGTTCATATGCTTACATGTCAACAACTATCCTGATATTTACTTCCTGATTATTAACATATTATATATATGATATTGATTTAATATTTGTGGATTAAAGAGCTATCCGATAACTTTGCAATGTATCTAAGTAGTTGTTCATCTTAAATTTTAGCGGACTATGAGAGTTAATAAAATTGATCAAAGAATAAAAAGTGTGTCGACAACATTGCTTTTTTTGGCGTTCTTATTTTTTACTAAAAACATAAATGGTCAAGCGGTAGATATTTCAAGTACATCTGAAGGAATTGTTGTTTCACGAATGACAGAAACCCAACGCAACAATATTGCCACAACTATGAAAGGGTTGTTGATCTATCAAACTGATGAAAAGGAGGGCTTTTATTTTTATAATGGAGATGCCTGGATTAAAGTAACTGATACCGGAGATTTAGATCCAATTGTAAAAATCAATGGAGATAATATTGCTGATATGGGTCTTGGTTATTCTGGTCCGTCATATAGTACCGATGAAAGCGCTAACGGCTTTCAATTTGTCACTAAACAAGGTTATTTTATCAATATCTTAGCCACAGATAGAATCGCCCGTGTATATCAATATTTCACCAACTCTACATGTTCAGGAGTCGGGTATTCCCGGGTAAGAAAGACAGGAAGAGGGATTGTGTTCAGAGATGACGCAGGACTCCTTTATATTCCGAAAAATGCACCAATTATTGCTGAACTTGAATATAATAGTATTCTGACAGGTGTTGCAGGTCAACCCTACAATTGTAATGTTATAAATAATACTACTGACAATCTGTTTCAAATAATTATCAATGATTCTAACCTGACAGGAATTACACTGGACCCTGCACTTGATTATTTGGTGTCTTTCGGAAATTAAAGAAAAGGCTTCAGATGCTACGACGTGACCGTAGGTGGGAAGATAATATTTGAATTAAGTGTCGTTGTTAATTAGAATTGACTAATCGAAGAAACTTACTGAAATGTCCGTTATAGAAGTGTTTGAATAACAATGAGCTACTTCTTATGGATTAATAGTCTGGTTGCTAGGCGCAGCACTATATATGACAGGCGTAATGAACTTGATGCACTTCTTGAGTGAACATATAGTCAAGAGTATAGTCTGATAAACATCAACTGAGGCTGCTTATTTTTTGGAAACAGCCATCACAAAAAACGTAATATTCTAAATTATAAAATCTGTTTTGATGAAACTTTTGTTCTAACCTTACAGCACATAATAATGTATTAATTCTGTACAGATATGATGATCAAACAAATCACAGAGTTTCGTAAAAACATGAAGCAGACTATGGATTAAGTAAATGATAATGATGACACCGTCGTCATATCAAGAACTAATGACAGGGATGTTGTATTGGTTTCATGAAGCATTTTTAATAGTATTCAATAGACCCTTTATATTCAATCTTCCAAAAAGAATAAAGGGCGATTAGAAATTGCAATGAATGATGTAGAGGATAATCTCAATATCGAAAGTCATCAACTTATTTTGTGCAATTACTGGCCTTGCATATCTCGGCCTGGGAAGACTATCTCTATTGGCAGAAGACTGACCAATCTATATTTGAAAAACTCATTTCATCAATTAGGGAAACATTAAGAAATCTATTTTCCGGAAATGGCAAACCCGAATCCCTGGTGTATTTATAAGAGATATAGGTCTGAAAGAATTAAAAGAGAGCATCGATTAATTTACTTTGTCAAACATGACCCGGTCATAATCATTTCCTGTCGGTATCATTACTGATGTACCCTTAAAGTGCTGACTGTTTTTACATTGCTTACTCCGTCACTTTAATTGCGATCAAGTTTCCTATAACTAAATTATATAATATGTCTATTTTTAGGGTCTAAGAATATTCAGTTAAAGTGAAAGTGTATACTTAAATTTATTTCCAGATGGCCAAAAAAAAGAAGAAAAGGAAAGCTAAAATAGTTGCTTTAAATCCAGTGTTAAGTCCTGCTAAATATATCAGGACAGCCGCGAGAAAATTACCCATATACAAGACATTGGTCTCAGAAAATATATTGGATGTCGGAATGGGATATGCAATTGTCAT
>JAJCYJ010000321.1 GCA_029262975.1 Saprospiraceae bacterium | reverse complement strand
TGGTTGGCTTAATACCTGCCAGATTCGAATCAAAACGGTTCCCTGGAAAGCTTTTAGCCTGCATTGAAGGTCAGTCAATTTTGGAACGAGTCTACACAAGACTCAAGGATTGTACTGAAATAGACGAAAGTGCTATCGTCTTAAATCACGATTTACTGGTAAAGGAAGCTGAAAGAATTAATGCTGCATTTCATTTCAGTGAACAGCCATATATCTGTGGTACTGATCGATGCATTGGAGCATCAAAATATTATGAAGACCTTGACATATTAATTAATATTCAGGCAGATCAACCCTATATTTCTTCAGAGATAATTGATCTGTTTGTTAAGTGCATTAGAGATGACCGTTCAATTTCTATAGCCTCAGTTATGACTGAATCATTTTGTACGGATAATGATCCAAATATCGTCAAAGTACATAGTGATAATAGCGGTCATGCAATTGATTTTTACAGGAATGCCAAGGCCAATAAAAACCTTCATCGCCATGTTGGCCTTTATGGATTCCGATTATCTGCTTTAAAATTGATAGGTGCTATGAAGCCAACCAAGCGCGAGTTGGCCTTAAATCTTGAGCAATTACGATGGCTGGATCATGGAATGCCAATTAAAATGATCCCTGTAGATTATGAGCCGACTAGCATTGATGTGCCTGAAGACTTAACCTTACTGAAATTTCAAAATGAAAATAAATCAGGCATCTAAGAATGCAATTTCTTTCCTTAAAAATCAATACGACGAAAGAGAGGCCAGGAATATTATTCAAATCTTATTTGAGGATGAATTTCAGATTTCAAATTTGAATTCTGAAAATATTTTTAAATTAGAAGAAGAATTAATGCTTGCTCTAGAGCGACTACAAAATTATGAACCTATTCAGTATGTTACTGGAAAGGCAAATTTTTATGGCATTACATTTAAAGTGAATCGTCACGTTCTTATCCCGAGACCAGAAACGGAAGAGTTAGTTCATTGGATACTTGGAGACTTTAGAGGATCTAAAAAACAATTAGATGTTTTAGATATAGGAGTGGGAAGCGGATGTATCAGCATTACATTAGCTAAGAAGAATAAGGCATTTAGGCTTTTCGGAATGGACTATAATCAGGATACAATCAACGTTGCTAGAATAAACAGTCGTCAACTTGCTACGCCCATGACCCTATATAATTTCGATTTTCTAAATGAGAATTTCTGGAATGAAATGGGCCAATTTGATATTATAGTTTCTAATCCGCCTTATATATCAGAGGAAGACAGGAAAGGTTTGCCGGAGAATGTCTTGCGTTATGAGCCCGAGAAGGCATTGTTTGCTGGCAGTAACCCAATGATATTTTATAATAAAATAGAGAAATTTTCAAATACACACCTAAAAGAAGGCGGAACGATCTATCTGGAAATCCACGAAGAATTTGCTCATGAGGTGCAAAATATTTTTCAGCGTTCGGATCGGGATATTGAAATTAGACAAGACTTGCAAGGAAGGGATCGCATGATGAAAATTACGAATAATTATCTCCCATAATTATTCAACATTTACCTGATAAGCCAATGAAGCAGGAAGAGAAATCTTATTCTGATTATGACTTATAATAACCTCATTGTCAGATATACTCACTAATTGAATTGAAGAATTGGGTGTGAGTCCTAATTCCCAAAGCTGACTTTCAATATTATCATTGATCTGTTTATTAGAAATCAGGGCTCGTTGTCTGGGAGAAAGATTGATTAAAGGATTCTTTGGTTTTACAATTTTCGTAGGTATCGGTGAGCCATGGGGGTCGATAGTAGGATAGCCAAGTTTGGCATCTAATTGATCCAGAATATCGGGTCCGAGTAAGTGTTCATATTTTTCAGCGTCTTCGTGAATCTCATTATCTTTCAATCCTACTTTATCCACTAAAAATGTTTCCCACAATCGGTGTGCACGTACAAGATCCTGGGCGATCTGACTTCCTTTTGCAGTCAAGGTATATCTTGAATCAGCGACTGATAAGTTTCCCATACTGACTAATTTATTTAAATGACCCTTCATTTTAGAGTGTGAGATTCCTAATAATGCTCCAACAGTATCTAAATCATTCACGATCAATTCTTTCTGCTTTGATAAGTATTTGATAATATCTTCTCTTTCGATTTGAAGACCCAGTTGTCGCTTTCTTAACATTTTAAAAGTTAATCCGTTTTTTGGAGAGAAGAAGACCGCGAGAAAGTAAATAATCGTCACGACTACACACATAGCAGGGCCAGGTGTTGTATTAAATAAAATGGCCAAAATGAGTCCGGTTATGGAAGAAATGAGACCTATTATTCCGGCTATGACGATCACATTTTTAAGTTTATCAGACAAGAGTAAGGCCGTGGCAGAAGGTGTGATTAGCATAGCAACAACAAGGATTATCCCCACGGTTCGAAGAGATGCTACAATGGCAAAGGAAAGTAGAAGCATTAAAAAATAATGCATGGTTTTAACTGAGATACCCATGGTTGAAGCAATCATAGGTTGAAATGTAGAAATGAATAGATGACGATAAAAGACGATAATACTTATAATACTGAAGGTGGTCACGAGAGCAGTTATAATAATATCCTCATCTGATACCCCTAAGATGGTACCAAAAAGAAAATCTTTGAGATCAAGATGAACTCCTTGCTGATTATTCAGATAAGAAATGCCAATCACGCCCAGTGAAAACATAAAAGTAAAAATGATACCTATTGCTGCGTCATTCTTAGTTTTAATATTATCCTGGATCCATGTCATGGCAACTGCTGACAAAAGTGCAGCCAGAAGC
>JAJCYJ010000320.1 GCA_029262975.1 Saprospiraceae bacterium | reverse complement strand
TAGCGGCAGCTTTAGTATTTATTATGCATTTGGGCTTTTCTGCACTTGAAGCCGGATTTGTAAGGAAAAAGAACGTAGTAAATATACTTTTTAAGAATTCTATGATAATAGCCATCGGTCTTTTGACCTATTGGTTTGTAGGTTTTAATCTTATGTATCCTGGTGTAAATGAAGGAGGATTCTTTGGATTTGCAGGATTTGGATTAAATCCGGGAGTCGATGGACAAACCTCCGCCTATGGAGATTATACATATTATTCAGACTTCATTTTTCAGGCTATGTTTGCTGCAACATGTGCAACGATAGTATCAGGAGCTGTCGCAGAACGAATTAAACTTAGTTCCTTTTTAATTTTCGCGGCATTCTTTGTAGCTATAGCCTATCCGATTACGGGTATGTGGAAATGGGGATACGGCTGGTTGGATGCCAGAGGATTTTATGATTTTGCCGGGTCTACAATCGTACATTCCGTTGGTGGATGGGCAGCTTTAGCAGGGATAATTCTCTTAGGCCCGAGAACCGGAAAATATACGAAAAAAGGGATCCGTCCAATCACAGGACATAGTATGCCTTTGGCGGCAATTGGTGTCTTCTTATTATGGTTTGGCTGGTTTGGATTCAACGGTGGTTCCGTCTTAAGCGCAGACCCCAATCTTGTTTCCTTAGTATTCGTGACCACTTCATTAGCAGCTGCTGCAGGAGCTGTAGGAGCATTTATAACGAGTTTTATCATGACCAAAACCCATGATTTATCCATGGTTTTAAATGGTATACTTGGTGGGCTTGTTGGAATTACAGCAAGTGCGGATTCAGTTAGCGTAAATGAATCTGTGATTATTGGATTGATCGCCGGGATTATTATTCCATTAGCTGTTACGGCATTTGATAAAGCCAAATTGGATGACCCTGTTGGTGCGACATCAGTACATCTTGTGTGTGGTATTTGGGGTACCCTCGCGGTAGCTATTTTCGGTGATTTTGACGATCCTAATGTCGGTCAATTCAGCGATCAGATAATCGGTATTCTAGCCGTAGGTGCGTTCACTTTTGCATTCGCTTTTATACTTTTTTATATTCTAAAAATAACAATTGGTATTAGAGTAGATGAAGTAGAAGAAGAGAAAGGATTGGATATAATGGAACACGAAATGCGCTCATACTCATAAAGTTAATAGGTAGCCCTGTGTTCTCAAAGGGCTTTTTAAAACTGAATTTTAATAAATATAAGTGAGATCAATTCCATGGGTTTTACAGGGAATGACTATGAATAAACTTTAGCATTTTTTAAAATATGTAATTGGATTTGATTCAAAAATTTGACAATAAAAGTTTAAAATAAATCATCATGATAAAGGTAATTTTGACAGTAATGTATGTTTTTACAACAATTGCTCTAATAAGTCAGGGCGAACTAAAAATTGAAGAACAACCTAATTTTTCAGTTTCAGGATCGGTAGATGTATACTATCGTAGCAGTACGGAAGCACCTGCTACCTCTTTTGCTAATCTCCCTGGATTTTCATTAGGGATGGCAAATCTTGTTGCTGCATATGAAGGAGATAAAGTAGGTTTTGTGGCAGATTTGGTATTCGGGCCACGTGGAGAAGATGCTACTTTTCTATCTTCATTTCTCCGACCTGAAGGAAGTTCTAATATAGTTAACCAGCTCTATGCTTACGTCAATGTAAGTGATAAGGTAAAGTTTACACTTGGGAATTTCAATACGTTTTTGGGATATGAAGTAATCCAGCCTACGGCTAATTTTAATTATTCAACCTCATATATGTTCTCGTATGGTCCATTCTCCCATACGGGCTTGAAGATGGATGCTGAATTAGGAGGAGGATTTTCTTTGATGCTGGGTGTTTTTAATCCAACAGATGCCACAGAGTATAATCCAACGAACGATTATTATGGTGGAGCCCAACTAGGATACAGTTTTGATGGGGGATCTGCATATGTTAATACACTATTTGGCGATAATTACTTTCAGGTAGATTTGACAGCGGGATTTGATGTTACTGATAAGATTTATTTAGGACTTAATGGAACAACAGCTTCGGACGACTTATTTGCAGGAGTTGCGGGATATGTACAAATAGCCACTTCAGAATCATTAAAACTTGGAGCACGGGTAGAGTCATTTTCCGACAAAGGAATAGGTGTAATTGTACCTGATGAGAGTGCTTTAGCACCTGATGAAAGTGTTTTAGCACTAACTCTTTCTGCAAATTACACGATTGATAATCTTACCCTGATTCCAGAATTCAGATTGGATGCTGCATCTATTGATGTTTTTGACGGGGGGACAAGCGGCTCTCTATCTTCATTCGTATTGGCTGCTGTTTATGGCTTTTAAATTTTAAAAAAAGAAAAATTCTGGTGTTCATTAAATACCGGTCTTAGAATCTTATAGATTAGATTTTCATACGACAACCTTCGTCATAAGCCATGAACTTAATGACGGAGGTTTTTTGCGTCAATCAGACTAAGGATACAATTTATATTTAATCGTTCTTAATCCTTATACGAATATATCTCACTTAAAACATTGTAAAATGTCTTATTTTAGAAGTTTCGTCGAAAAGGAACGGTAAAATTAAAGCCAAGGAGACAT
>JAJCYJ010000319.1 GCA_029262975.1 Saprospiraceae bacterium | reverse complement strand
CTTCCTTCTCCATGCACTTTTTCATAATTGCTGGAGGCATTTCCATCAAGATCTGTCCAATTATTTAATCCGAGAAAGACTACCCTATCCATTTTATCATTATGAAATCCTACACGACGCAAATATAATCGTGCTCTTGATGGGCTTTCTTTTTCAGTGGCCTCAGTCAACTTTTTCATGGCAGCGTGATACCCTTCTCGACCGTCATCAGACAACTCATGAACAATCACACGCGCTTTTGTAATTGCCATACCTTCAGGCAGATAAGAATGATTATTATCCAAGCGCCAGATCCCACCATCCTGTAATTTTGCAATTGTAGGCATTACCTTGTTGCGCCAATGAGCCATATGCCCTTCACCCAGATTCATATTGTCTAAGTTTCCAAATGTGTGTGGTCCATTTGAAAGAACCCATTTACCTACATTCGGACCACTATCTACGCGCCAAACATTTGCTGTGCCCGGAGCATTTTGATGATACATCTTATTATGTTCATGAATGGCTTCACCAAAAGCTTGAAGCTGATCGTATTTAGGTGTGATAACATAATTCTGCCATTGACTATACGTAGCTTCCTGGGCAGAACAAAAGACTGAAATAAATAGAACTGAGAGGAAAATTAAATTTTTCATTTTGGTATGTTTTTGATTGCCTTGAAAAGATAGTTAAAATCTATGAGTAATTGTGTCAATTACTATTAAATAGAACTCGGTAGCATCTGACTCATTAAAGAGGAGTCAAAAATTAAAGATTATAATTATTAACCTATAACTCAAAAGATTAAACTAATTGATTCATATGGGCTAGAATATGAGATGAGTAGCAATTTTATCAGGCATTTCTATTTCAAAACACTCAACAGTATTTTTCAAAATAATAGTATTTTTCATTAACAAATCAGCCATACCAATGTTGATTTTAGCTTTCTAAAATGAAACTTCAGACCTCATCTCGATTTTGATTGTGTATTTAAGTTTGATTCTAAATCTTGACAATTCTTACCATCGCGAAACTCATGCTTAACTTCTTCTGTCGGAATCAGCCTGCGCAGACGAGACCTGCCTGCCGGACAGGCAGGCAGGAATTTTAGAATTTTCAGAAATAACTCCAAGAGCTGCAAGGGATTATCTCTCTTATTCCAGCATTGTATAAGGGCTGACACCTTCTCTCTCTTTATTCTCAATTATCAATTTAGTCATTTAGTCATTGTGTAAGAGCTTACGCTTTCTCTAATCATGTAAATCATGGCTCAGACAATTTCCCTTTTTGTCGGAATCAGAATTTGCAGAATTACAGAATTTGCAGAATGAAATCCAAGGACTACGAGGATATTCCGAATGCACCCATATCTCAATCAGGTTCATCCTTTAATCATGTAAATCATGGTTTAGACAATTTCCCTTTCTGTCGGAATCAGAATTTGCAGAATTACAGAATTTTCTGAATTTATCTATCTCCAGCCAAAATCATTGTTCCATTGCCTTCCTTCGACCCTCCATGATTTTCAAAAAAGATCGACTTCTCAGTTCATCCATTGTAAGTCCACTCAGTAAAGCATCCTCTTCTGAGATGGCCCCGCTATTCAGACCTCTTAGAAAGAAATTAAGCAAACCCTGTCCTGTTGCTGCATCATCAAATACATCATCCGTTAGCGTCGCGCGAGCTGCTTTCTCTACAAATGCCTTAAGCCGCTTAGCTGCATCTTCCAAACTCTCCAAGAAAAATGAATAAACAGCCGCATATCTCATCGGCAATTGGGTGGGATGAAGGTCCCATCCCTGGTAGATACCCTTCCATAGAGAATGTCTTGTGTGTAAGTATGCCTTTTTCCAATTTTGATGAACAACACGTTTGTTTTCTGCCTTTTCTTGCTCACTTAAGTTATTGCCAGAATGAGGACCAATGGGCATTATATTGGTCGCACCGTCTGATAGCCATATTCCGGTCCCACCCAATGCTACTTTCATAAAATGATGTGCAAAATCACACACTGGATGACCCATATCCTGGTATCTGGCTGTGATATTGTTGGAAGCCGTATAATCGTAGGTCCCGAATGCAGTGGATTTCATTCTTCCCATACTCGCTTTTACAAAATCGCGAAGTGGATTGATCCCATCGGCATTGATAATAGCCTGCGTTGTCTCTACCATCATCTCTAATTTAAGATCACCGGCTGATAGCTCTGTGTTGTCCTCTAATATTTCAAAGATCTCTACAAGAGCTGTAATTTGTTCTGGAATGGAAACCTTTGGTAACATTACCACAAAATTATTAGGTAGATGCCCTTTCGTTAGTGCGGATAGTTTGGTTATGAAAATATCCAAAGTACGTACCCCTCTTTCTTTTAAATCTTCAGTAAATGGTTTTATACGAATACCAATAAATGGTGGCAGTGTACCTTCCTTTATGCCACGGGCACATTCCTCCGCAGCTTGCAAAGCTATTCGATCTTCTTCTTCCCAAGATCTATTCCCAAAGCCATCTTCGAAATCTATTCTAAAGTCCTCGACAGCATCGTTTTTTAGTTTATCCAAAACCTTGTAATAAACAATATAGGGTAGCCAAGCGAAGTGTTCTTTTCTATTCTCTTTATTTAAAGATTCGAGTTCGTTTTCTAATTCTTTGATGGCTATATTATCCTGTGGTAATAATTCACATCCCGGAAGGCCTATGGCCTGCGCAAATTCTACAAAATTATTCACATTTTCTCTCATTACTTCCAATGCCATATTTGACATTTTCTCCGCAGTATTATATCTAAATAAATCCGCCCCTCCATAGACAGTGTGCACTGGCTGTCTTGCTATTCTGTCGCCAGGATAAATTTCTTGAAATCTTTTATTCGCTACCCCTAACTCTGCCAGGACTTTTTTATTCAGATTTTCAGGTATTGATTTTTTCATTTAAACTGTTCTTGTTGATTCAATATAAATCCTGCTAACTTCCTCTATATGTGCTGTACCCAAATGGACTTAAGAGTAGTGGAATATGATAGTGATGGCTATCAGAAATATGAAAATCAATTGTAACAAGGGGATAAAAACTGAGAACGTCTAATCTCTCAAAATAAGATTTTGTCTCGAATTCCATTCTGTAAATACCGGGTTCCAATAGTTGACCATCAGATAATAAATCGCCTATTCTTCCATCTTGATTTGTTATACCTGATGATATGGTTTGCCAATCATCAGCATTACCCTTCTTTTGCAAACTTATTGCAATTCCCTGAGCAGGCATGCCTTTCATAGTGTCTAATACATGGGTAGTAACTTGGCTCATGCTAGTAATTTTTCTAATCTTGATATGGTGATTTTATGTTGTTCAGCCATCGCTATTACGATTTCTTCTTTCTTATTATTGTTTAATCTTTTTTTCAAAATGTCCAGCATTTCTGATGCTGATTTTCCGCTTGCAAAGACAATGAAAATATACCCGAATTTTTTCTGATATTCAAGATTTCGTCTTGACAGTTCTATAATCGTATCATCATTGGCTCTTTTGACACTCTTCTGCTCATCTTCTGCCCATTGAGCAGTTGATTCAAATTTCGATTTCAATTTTGATAAATCTCCTATTTTTGGATGATGGTCAAATGCTTCCATTACATCTTCACCCGTACATTTATTCCAATTTTCATCCGCTTTGTTTTTTAAATCCTCCTCATCCATAAAAGGCCTTGATGCCACCATATTTGACACCCATGCTGAAGAGCCGCAACATTTGCTTAGTGCTACTTTTGCCTCCTTCTCTGATAAGAGATTTAATTCTTTAATTGTCATTAATTCTTTTTCAATTAAGCCTTTATGGATGCTATGTAATCTTCCCTAAAAGACGCAAACGGCTGATACCTCCATCCGGAAATATGTTTAGTCTGACATGAGTAATTGGCTCATGCAGTAATATTTCCTTGTCATAAACATGTTCTTGATCAGGGCCTAATTTGGATTTCTCCATTACCGTCTTCCATTGCATTTTTGTATAGTCATCATTATTTGAATTACAAGCTTCTATAGAACAAGAATCGGGATAATTTCCTTTAAAATGTTTTGTGTCCACAATTATCCTGTTTATAAGACCTTCATGAGCCAATCTAATTACAACCCAATCTCTATTATTGGGTGTTCTATTCCGTTTTGTCTCCCATCCATCTCCCATATTAACTCCAGCCCCGGGCATGAGTAAATTATCCATGTGACTAAAGAACATATCGTTACAACCTATTGATTTTGCCCCATTGAGTGCTGCTGCTAAATCGATTTCATCGTCTTTCGATATTTTACGCCAGTCCTTTTTTATTTCACCATACACCTTTAATCTGGCAACACCTCCATCAGGGTAAATATTCAATCTAACATGGGTCCATAATTCATTGTTTGTACATCCAAAAAAGTTTTGACTTCCAGGATTTAAAGGAGATTTTGGGCATATTTCTATCCATTCGGCTTTATCAAAATCATCATTGCCTATATTCGTAGCTTCAATGGAACAAAAAGGTGGATGATTACCTAAAAAGTGGTTGGTATCTACATCAAAACCATGAATAATTGAGGTTTCTGCAAGTTTTATAATACACCAGTCATATCCTGGTCCTCTCTTTCTCCTGGACTCCCACCCATCCATCCACTTGCCATATTCCGTGTATTTGTCAGCAATAAAAATACCTCTTCCTGGTTTGATCAGATTCTCTTTCGGTGCAAAAAAATCATCACTACATGTCAAAACTTTTGCTCCAAGTTTTTCGGCAGCAACATTTAAATGATTAGTAAAATCCGGTTGTTTATTCATAATAATAATAATAGCGTATTTATCTTTTACTTTCTATAATGTTGACTTAAATACTATGGGGCATTTTATATTCTTTCAAATACTTCATTTCAATAAAATTTGCCCTTTATTCAACTCATTAAATTTACCGTTGTCATAGACTTTATAACCCGACACAAATGTTTTTTTCACTACTCCAAACAAAGTACGTCCCATATATGGCGTGATTTTATGTTTGTGTTGTATCATGTCAGCACGAATAGTAATTTGTTCTTCAGGTTTCCAAACTAAAAGGTCCGCAAAGTAATTTTTAGCTATACTTCCCTGGCGTGTTTCAATTCCTAAGAACATGGCAACATTATAACTCATTAATCTCCAAATATCTTCAATGGAAAATCCCTTTTCTTTCGCTTGGGTCCAGACTGCAGGCAAACTAAATTGTAAACTCGAAATTCCCCCCCAGGCATTCGCAAAATTACCCGATTCTAATTCTTTGAGATTAGGAGGCGCAGGGGAATGGTCTGTGACTATGAAATCGATCAACCCTGCTTGAACTGCTTCCCATAATTGTTCATTATTCTCTTTTTCCCTGATAGGAGGAGCACATTTGAATTCCGTCGCTCCATCAGGAATACTTTCGGCACTGAAAAACAAATAATGCGGACACGTTTCTACGGTCAAGGGGATTTTTAGATTCTTTGCGTCTTGAATAGCTTTTAATGAGCTGGAAGAAGACAAATGAACAATATGTGTCCGAACATCATATTCTTTACACAGACTTATCATGAGTTCTATGGCCTTATCCTCCCAGGACCGCGGACGAGATTTTAAAA
>JAJCYJ010000318.1 GCA_029262975.1 Saprospiraceae bacterium | reverse complement strand
TCCAATCATTTGTGACTTTTTCTAACGCCAAAAATGCCTGCCGACATTTGGTGGGTCACCAAAATCACAAATGCCACGCTGCCTGAATCCTGCCCGCTAAGGCGCCAGCCCATGGCCGTCAACACTGGCTTCCGCCATTCCAATCAAAGGTCGGCAGGCTCTTCATCTTAGACTATCGTCAAAGGTCTTTTCAAGACTTCATTTCGTTCACATCATGCGGCTTTCCACGCCCGCCATTCTAAGAACTTTTCGTTTTCTTTATAAATTTCCTACTCTCCTCCTTACTCCTGAATGTCCCTTCTTAGCCACGTAGTGTAATAAGTAAGGAGAATCCTGCTAATTTATTTGAAAAACAACAGTTATTAGATGTTCATATTTAAGAATCTTTGGCTTTGACCTTATTTGATGAAATGCCGTACTCCTTTTTAAAAAATTGCGAAAAATAAGAAAGGTTTGAATAACCCACCCGATATGCACCTTCTCACACAGTTACTGACTTTTGCTCCAATAATTCTTTGGCCGTGTGCAGGCGTTGTTCAATATCAATAGCATAACGAACTTTTAGAAATTAGCTTACAATTGAAATGCCGAAGAATTCAAATCACCATTCCGATTACTCAAATCATTCAGACATTGGATCTTTTCTTATAGATATGGATCCGCTCACTTTTTTGTCGCCGGCGATCAATTCTATCCTGTAACTTCCTTCCCCTGCAATTGAGATTCCAAATTTTTCCGGTATCGCATAACTCAAGTAACTCGTAGTAAGCGGTTCAATTGCACGTCGCTGCTCTCTGGGAGTTGAGGCAGAAATAAATCGATTGTACATTCGAGGTATAGCGGAAGCAGAATTATTAGCCAGTATCTCTTTAAATATTTTCGATATTTCTTCCAAATCTGATTGTGTAAATGCTTTTGATTCAAATTCTCTGTTCCAATAAACTCGATTGATTCCTTGATGAACGCCCACATTAAGTAAAACCTGCTTCTCTCCTGAGTTCGAGCTGATTCTAATTTGCATACTATCAATGTCTGCATTTCCAATATAAAAAGAAATAGGCACGAGGGAGTTAAATCCAGCCCTGGGTATCGTAGTAGTATTCTCTATAGATCTGGGATTTTGACCAGCAAACCAAAAATGCCCTCTTTGTCCTCCTCGACTGATATTATTCCAAATTGTTGCTTCTTTTTGTTCAAATAAGTGGACATCTGTTTCGGTCGTGATATCATTTATTTGCTGTAAGGGTGAGATATCATCAAGTATCCAGATACTCCTGCCATGAGTACCGATAATCAGGTCATTCTCACGCGGATGTATTTTAAGATCATAAATTGATACCGTCGGTAATCCGGCCAGTCGCTGCCATGATTTACCTCTGTTAAGTGAATACCATACACCGGTCTCAGTACCTATAAATAAAAGATCTGGATTGTTATGATCTTCTCTAATAACACGTACAGTTTCACCTGGTGAAATACCGGAGGTAATCTTGGTCCAACTCACTCCGAAATCATCTGAGACATAAACCCATGTCCCAAAATTATCGCTCCGATGTCCATCAAATGTCACATAGACACGGGAGGGTATAAAGTGCGAGGCCTCTACCCTGCTTACCCATAACCCTTCGGGGACAGCTTCGATATCGGGCCGCACATTGGTCCATTGCTTTCCCCCATCCCGGGTAAGCTGTATGTTTCCGTCATCTGTCCCGGCCCAGATAATATCCGGTGAGATCGGAGATTCTGCAAGACTGTACACGGCACAATGTGTTTCAGCTCCTGTATTATCAGGAGTAATGCCTCCACTCACACCTTGTGTGCGTTTCACTGCATCATTAGTACTTAGATCAGGACTTATTATTTTCCAACTTTTCCCTTTGTTAGTCGACTTATAAACATGATTTCCGGCAACATATAATGTAGAAGGATTATGAGCAGACATGACCAATGGGGCACTCCAGTTAAATCTTATAGCCGACTTTAAATCTTCGGTGTCTTCTGGAAAATAATCGGAGTAATTGAGGGTAGTATTAAAGGAGGGACTTATCCTTTGCATATCCCTTGTCTCAGGATTATAGCTAAAATAACTTCCGTTCTCCATTGAAGAATAGGATTCCGTATAATCAAACGGATTAGAGGCGGCATCCTGTCCATCTCCCCAATGCATCTTCCAGTTGTCATCACTCAATATACCACGGGCATCCCTGCTAAAGCTGGCTGTCGCATAGGACCCATTATCCTGTAAGCCACCATAGACATAATAAGGATCCTGCATATCATAATTGATCCGGTAAAACTGCCCAATCGGGAGGTTGTCTATTAATTGAAAATGTGCTCCATGATCATGAGTAAGAGAAAAGCCTTTATCTGCTCCCAGGTAGTATCGATCTTTATCAAGAGGATCGAGCCAGAGCGCATGGAAATCCCCATGAACCTCCTGGTCGGCACTTCCATTTCTTAATGTTTTGCCCCCATCTTCTGAAACCATAAATCTGGTCGTTAGCAAATACACTCTCT
>JAJCYJ010000317.1 GCA_029262975.1 Saprospiraceae bacterium | reverse complement strand
ATTATGTAAATCCAATCGGTGGACTCGAATTATATAGTAAAGATGTGTTCAAGAATAATGGTATTGAATTAAGCTTCTTACAGTCAAAAAATATCGAGTATGCGCAACTCACCACAAAGTTTATTCCGTTTTTGTCAATTATTGATGTGCTCATGTTTAATAGCAAAGAAACTGTTTTAGGCATGTTGAAAGACGGTTATAGTTTTGCGCAATGAACGAATAAACAAAGAAAATTTAAGGCAACATACATGTTTCAGTGGAAAAAACTTGGTAAGGTTTTTGACCCGACCAAAGAGCAAAATAAACCATGGTTAAAAGAGTTTGCTCAGGCGCCTTGTACGTTATTATTTGATGATTTTGTTAGAGTTTATTTTTCATGTCGCCCGCCGGCAGATGCAAATGGTCAATACGTAAGTTATTCAGCTTATGTTGATTTAGATCGCGCAGATTTAACCAATATTCTGCGTGTTAGCGAGCAGCCTGTTTTGCCACTGGGTGGCTTGGGTGAGTTTGATGAATTTGGAACCTACCCAGTATCTGTCGTAAGACAAAAAGAACACATCATAGCCTATTATGCTGGCTGGACTCGGTGCGAAAGTGTCCCTTTTAATACAGCCATCGGAATGGCTACTAGTAATGATAATGGTATTAGTTTTAATAAAGTGGGTCACGGCCCTATTTTATCCTATTCACCGGAAGAACCATTTGTACTTAGCGGGCCTAAGATTCGTCGATTCAACAATACATGGTACTTATTCTACATTGCGGGCAATAAGTGGGTGGTTGCAGATGGAAAACCAGAGCCTGTTTACAAAATACGCATGGCCACATCAAAAGATGGGCGTAGGTGGGTGAAGGTAAACAAGAATCTTATCGAAAGCATTGTAGAAGAAGATGAAGCACAAGCAAGCCCCGATGTGTTCTTTTCGAATGGTCAATATCATATGTTTTTTTGCTACCGCTTTAGTAAAGGTTATCGAGGAAAAGACAAAGGTTATCGTATTGGCTACGCACGATCACAAGATTTAATTAATTGGGAAAGGGATGATGCCAAAGCGGGGATAGATATTTCAGAAAATGGCTGGGATTCCGAAATGATCAGCTATCCACACGTGTTCGAGCTAGATGGCAAAACCTATATGCTTTATTTGGGTGATCAAGTAGGGCGGTACGGCTTTGGTTTAGCTCAACTAGACGGTTCACTCTAAGGGGCAATAGGCACTCAGAAGATGAAATGGAATAAATTAGGCAAAATTTTTGACCCCACAGAACACCAATTACTAAAAGATTGTGAAGATTATGCTCAGTCACCACAGGCCTTGGTTTTTGATGACTTCGTAAGAATTTATTTTTCAACTCGGCAAAGAGATCCAGTTAACGGTAAATATTTAAGTCATATTGCTTATGTTGATATGACAAAGGACTTCAAAAACATTATTTCTGTGTCAAATGAAACTGTAATAGAGTTAGGTGAGCTAGGTTGTTTTGATGAACATGGTATTTTCCCTATCAATGTTTTGCGACATGGAGATAAGGTATATGCCTACACGTGTGGCTGGAGCAGAAGGTCATCTGTTTCCGTAGATACTTCGGTTGGTTTTGCGGTTAGTCACAATAGTGGCCTTACGTTTGAGAAGCTAGGAAATGGTCCTGCTCTGACATCTTCACTGAATGAACCGTTCTTGGTAGGGGATGCCTTTGTAAAAAAATATGATGGGTTATTTCACATGTGGTACATGTTTGGAACTGGTTGGAAGCAGTTCTCTGAAAATCAGATGCCTGAAAGAATTTATAAGATTGGTCACGCAACATCTGCAGATGGTATTAACTGGGATAAAGAAGAAGGTCGGCAAATTATTTCTGACAAATTAAATGTAGACGAGAGCATGGCGTTACCGACAGTGATAAAGATTGAAAACAGATATCATATGCTTTTTTGTTATCGAGAGTCGTCAGATTTTAGAAGAAATAAAAACAGAGGCTACCGGATTGGATATGCTTATTCAGATGATCTAAAAAATTGGAACAGAGATGATAGGCAAGCGGGAATTGATGTCTCTGAAGGCGAGTGGGATTCAAATATGTTGTGCTACCCTCATATGTTTGAGTGCGAAAGCAATGTCTACCTGCTATATAACGGCAATCAATTTGGTAGATTGGGTTTCGGCATTGCTGAATTAGGTCAATGAATTCGGGTATTCGGTATTCAGAGCAATTAGCATCATTGAAAGATGTGCTAGATCACCTATATGCCTGTAATGAAAGCCACACACCTAAATTAAGTGAACGAGTTGACCTTTCTGCATATGCAGAAAAGATTGTAGCCAATACTAGCGTTTTTGAAGCATGGCAATCCGGTCGTTTAATAGGGCTTGTCGCGGTTTACTTCAATCGTGTTCCAAATGCATATATCACAAATGTTAGCGTTATCCCAGAATGTATGGGGATGGGTATTGCGAATAAATTAATGGAAAAATGCGTAACTTACGCAAGACAGAATGAATTCAAGACAATCGAATTAGAAGTTATTAATGGGAACACTGCAGCAGTTAAGTTATATAAAAAATTTGGATTCGATATTGTTGAAACAACGGAAAGTTCTATGTTGTTAGAACTTTACATTGAGGAAAAAAGTTAAGGTGAGTAAAAATAGAAATTATAACTTGGAACTTAAAGACACTGAAGATCACAAATACGCCTATAGCTTCGACTTCGATGTCATGCATTATTACATGCTTAAATCTTTTGAGCCTTACTTGAGGTCTGGCAATCTTTTGGAACTCGGTAGCTTTAAAGGCATTTTCACTAAACGATTTGTCCCTTTATTTGATGATATCACTTGTGTTGAGGCTTCCGACGAGGCGGTTGAAGAAGCAACACTAACTTTACCCGGCGTTAACTTTGTTAATTCACGCTTCGAAGAGGCTGACCTTCCCCAAAAATATGACAACATAATCATGACACATGTACTAGAGCATGTTGATGATCCGGTTTCAGTACTAAAACGTGTAAATGACGAATGGCTTTCTGACGATGGCCGTTTTTTCCTTGTATGCCCAAATGCTAATGCTCCATCAAGACAGATTGCCGTCAAAATGGGTTTGATAACCCATAATTCAGCTGTAACAGATGCAGAACGTGAGCATGGGCATCGTTGCACTTACACACTTGATACTCTTGAAAAAGATGCGAAAGAAGCTGGTTTGAAGATAGTTAAACGAGAAGGGATATTTTTTAAAGCACTTGCAAATTTTCAATGGGATCGTTTGTTACAGACAGATATTATCTCTAAAGAGTATCTTGAAGGCTGCTTCCAGCTTGGTCAGCAGTATCCTGATTTGTGTTCTAGTATTTTTTTGATGTGTGAGAAAGGGGGTGGGTAAAATTGAGTACAGTTCTCAGAATATTAAACGTCTTCGTTAGAGGTTGTGAGTACATCTTGAATTTATAAGTGAGTTTTAAATTTGTCATTAAAAAAGAATATTGGTGCCAACTATATTAGCCGCTTATATGTAACATTGGTTGGAATACTATTATTACCTTTGTATATTGAGTATATGGGGGTTGAAGCCTATGGGCTTATAGGTTTTTTTACAATGCTGCAGTCATTGTTTGGCTTATTTGACTTAGGCCTGACTCCGACCATTGGACGAGAGACTGCTCGGTACAAGGGCGGCGCAATGTCAGCTCTTAGTTATAGGCAATTATTTCGTGCCCTTAGCCTTATATTTATCATTATCGCTTTTCTGGGAGCGGGCGGGCTACTGTTGTCATCTTCTTATATTGCTACGAGATGGCTTAATGTTGAAAATTTGATGTTAACTGATGTGATATTAGCGGTACAGATTATGTCCATAAGTGTTTCTTTACGTTGGATGTGTGGATTGTACCGCGGTGTAGTAGTTGGTTCAGAGGAATTGGTATGGCTAAGTTCTTTTAATGCACTGATAGCAACTCTACGTTTTGTCGTTGTTTTTATTGTGATGTGGTTCCAAGGTTTCTCTGTAACAGTTTTTTTTACCTATCAACTGGTCGTAGCATTACTTGAATTTATTATTCTTTTCTTGAAAGTTCAAAGTTTTTTTTCTTACAAAAATAAACTTGACCAACCTATAGGCTGGTCATTCAAACCCGTTAAGAGCGTACTTAAGTTTGCATTGATAATAGCATTTACATCATCTATCTACATACTTTTCACTCAAGTCGATAAACTGGTTTTGTCGGGCATACTTTCACTGGATGAATACGGTTACTTTACTATTGCGGTATTGGTTGCCAGTGGCATTATGGTCATTAGTGGTCCGATAAGTAATGCGATAATGCCTCGTATGACTAGACTCTATGCCGAAGGTAAAAAAGAAAAATTAATTCAAATTTATCGAAAATCGACTCAGCTTGTCTGCATAGTGGCCGGTTCTGCTTCCATTACGTTGAGCGTATGTGCAGAAGAACTATTGTTTGCTTGGACAGGTAACTTGATACTATCTGCTCACGCCGCTCCGATTCTTCAGTTGTACGCCATAGGAAATGGTTTCCTTGTTGTAGCTGCTTTCCCTTACTATTTGCAATACGCAAAAGGTAACCTACGTTATCACCTCATTGGTAATGCCGGGTTAGTAGTAATCCTCATTCCCAGTGTTATTTTTGCGGCAAATTATTATGGCGGTATTGGAGCAGGTTATGTTTGGCTTTCGTTTAATGTGTTGTTCTTATTTACTTGGGTGGCATATGTGCATTACAAATTAGAACCGGGCTTACATGTGAAATGGTTATTTGATGATGTGTTGAAAATAATTTTGCCTGCAATGATATTGCCTGTGTTAGTGAGCTCCATGGATTTAGATTTGAAGTCTAGAATTGAAAACATTTTATACGTCATTGGGGTAGGTGGTTTAGCAATAATTAGTGCTACTGCATGCTCCAAATATGCAAGGCTTATCATCAAAAATAGAATGGTTCATTTTCGGTTAAACGCGGGAGGTGATATTTAGTTTTGTGCTTTTATCTTTTAGATGATCTGTCAGGACTTGCGCAAGATTATTATTTTGCTGTGGCTGTCATGCGGGGCCGTCTAATTTAATTATGAATTACACTGGTGGAACATGTTTTTTTGTTTGCAAAATCTTGTGCCTTTTTAGAATTCAAAAATACACTGCTTTGTTGGCTGTTGATGTGGTTTAGATTGTGAAAAAGAAAAATAGAGTTTTTATTTTGGCTGAGCGCGAGTTTCCGAATGGTAATGCAGGGGGAGTTCGGGTTCATTATATGGCAAGAGCCTTTCAGGAAAATGGATATGAAGTGATGGTCTTGTCTCTGGGATGCAATAAGCCAGACCATTATGATGAAAAATTTCAAGGCTATTTTTATGATGGAATAAGATATGACAACTATTTCCTGGGTAGGGGTATTCTAAGAAAGATAAGGCGTTTTATAACCAGTGGCATTAACGCAGTTTATAAACTAAGAAAATATACTAAAAATAGTAAAGAAAAAAATATTGTTGTTGTTTATACAAGTAATGCAATATATGCATCATTTGTTTTGTTTTTTGCAAGAAAAAACAACATCATATGGATGGATGTTGTTGAATGGTTTCAAAAAGAACAGTTTAAAAAATATAAGGTCAATGTTAAGTACTGGCTTTATCAGTTCTGCTTTAATAAATTATACCCTGCAACCGGCAGGGTGATCACAATAAGCTCTCTACTTGAAAAAAAGTTTAAATCACTTGGCTGTAAAACCATACTTTTACCTAGCATGTATGATACTCAAATAAATAGTGAATTGTTAAGAGATGACAGAAAACAAGAAATGGGTTTGTCGCTAATATATTCTGGAGGCCCTGGTCAAAAAGAAAAGTTATTTGTAATGCTAAGTGCTCTAAGAGACCTTCCCGCAGATAAGAGAGATAGGATCGAATTTCATTTTACTGGTGTGAAAAAGGCTGTTATTAAAAAACTATTACTTGAAAATTGGGTGTTATTAGACGAACTGGCCGAACATCTGATTTTCCATAACTGGATGAAGTATGACGAGTTGATTTTTCTGTATCAGAAAATGGATTTTTTGTTCTTTATTCGGGAGGCAACTATTTTTAATGTAGCTAACTTCCCAACTAAACTTGCAGAGTTGATGAGTTATGGTGTTGTTCCACTCACAACCAATGTTGGGGACTATGGTGCGCTTCTTACTAACGGGGTTGATTCAATTATAGCGCAAAATTCTAGCATTGCTGAATGTAAAGCAGCTTTAAATAGAGTGCTTGAACTAGATAGAAAGGAGATTGATAGATTAAGTGAAAATGCAAAAGAAAGCGCTCGTCGGAAGTTCGATTATCGTGTTTATGCGGGTCGTTTGAAAAATATTGAAGAACTTTGACAGTCTATTTATTGAATGAGTGTCGCAATGTCTGAAAAAGTAGTCGTTAGTATTTTGTTTTCTGTTTATAACCATTCTAAGCATTTGAAAAGAGCGATTGAGAGTGTTTTGAAGCAGAAAACCGATTTCGCATATGAAATTGTTGTGGGTGATGATTCTTCTAGTGATGGGTCACAGAGCCTTCTTAAGGCTTATGAACGTGAAAATCCAGATATTTTCAATCTGACTTTACGAGACGAGAATATTGGCGGGACGAGGAATTTTACTGATTTACTAAAAAAGTGTCGAGGCAAATATCTAACCTTCATCGAAGGTGATGATTATTGGACCTGTGATAACAAGCTACAAATACAGCATGATTTTTTGGAAAATAATCATGATTATTTTTCCGTATCTCATCGACTAAGTATGCGTAATGAACATGATGAGTTTATCTCAATTACGCCCTCGCGGCAGATGGGCAATGCTTATTCCTTTACTATCGATGATTTTTTACATGGCGAGAGATTTCCGCTAACTGCGACAATGCTTCGTTTTGAATATAATGGTGCTTTTGACGAACTTTCTAGAATGGTAGATAGGGGGGCACGGAACGTTGGTGATACAACATTGTGTATATTTTTTTTAGATAAGTCGCCTGTAATGGTTTTGAATGAGGATATGGCAGTTTATCAGTTACGTTCAAAGGTGGGCGAGAGCAACTATAACTCCATATCATCAATGTATGACAAGCTAACTGACAGGTTTAGTTTATTAAAGCTGAATGATGGTGCTTATAGCTATAATTTTATGCGTTTATATATGAAATTATTAAGATCGATAGTTGGTAGTTTGGTAAGACAAGGTTCTAAGGAGAAATTGAAGTTATTCTTTCTTCTGGTCCCAGTTTTAGCATTATTTCTAAAGTCATTAATACGTCGTTAATATGCAATGAATGATTCAATAAAAAAGATATTAACCTTTGTTTATTATATGAAGTCTAACTCTGTTAATTGCCTTCAGTTCAGCTTGAAGGGTGTTTTATGGGGTAGGGGCATTCAAACTACAGGGCGAATATATATAAAGAATAAGGGGCATGCTCGAATTGGTGACTTTGTCAGAATTAATTCTTCGCCATTTGCAAATCCTATCGGAGGTAATGAACGTAGTTATTTTCAGGTATTGGAAAATGCTAGATTGAGCATAGGAAATAGGGTATCTATGAGTAATGTTTCTATTACTGCATCAAAGTCAATTACACTAGGCAACGGAGTTATGCTTGGGGCTGGCGTTTGCATTTTTGATACGGATTTTCACTCTATTAATGTTTATGGAAGAGTTGGTCGCAGATTTGGAACACAGGAGGAGGTCAGAGCGGCCGCTATTGTTTTAGAGGAGAATGTTTTTGTTGGCACCCGTGCAATAATTCTTAAAGGAGTTGTTGTTGGTAGTAATTCAGTAATTTCGGCTGGTTCAGTTGTAACTAAGAGTATCCCCAGCAATGAAATTTGGGGAGGGAATCCTGCGAAATTTATTAGAAAAGTGACGGAAAGAGAATTGCAACACCCTGCCCATCACAATTTAGATTAGTGGTGAAAAATAGCTGTCGAATTTTTTGTGTGAATTTGATCTGCACCACCAATTTCGGCCACTCCGTTAAGCAACTAAGAATACTCAACGAGGTGAGCGGTGACAAAATCAAAAATTTGCGAAGGATATACTCTTGTAATCAAAAAATCCGATTGAATGTGGATATCAGGTTATGAAGTTACGAGTATTATGGGTCACGCCTGTTGTTACATATGATGCCAGTTTGCATCTGTCAATGGATGTCACTGGTAGTGGTGGATGGATCAGTTCAATGTCATCACTATTATCGCAACGGTCGGTTGATTTGCATATATTAACTATTATTGAAGCTCCAAGGGAGCCCAGTGTCCAATTAAACAATATTACTTACCATTTTGTGGATGGTAGGGGTTCAATATTTAAGGATAATCCTTCGATTAGGAATAGAATAGCTAGAGTTGTGGAATTTATAAACCCTAATATTATTGACATTCAGGGTGTTGAATTTCACTACGCGAAATATATTCCTGGTGTCTCTGGCTCTGCAAAATGTGTTGCGACGTTACAAGGTATTATCTCTCAAATATTCCGCCATTATCGAGGTGGTATTTCAATATCGGAGGAATTGAAAAGTCGTACTTTAAGGGATAATATTTTTTTTGATGGGATTTCTGAGAGAAAGCGCAAGTATTTCAAGAGGGGGCTTAGTGAGCAAGCTACTTTAAAAAACGTTGAATATTATATCGGGCGCACATTCTGGGATAAAGCCCACAGTTTATCAATAAACCCAAATGCTAAATATTTTCATTGCCAGAGAGTTATCCGGAGTGAGTTCTTTGATGAAAGCTGGGACCTTAATTCTTGTAAAAAATTCTCTATATTTATATCGCAAGGTCATGCTCCCTTTAAAGGACTGCATCAGGTTATTAAAGCTATTGCTTTATTGCGGCCAGCTTTTCCAAGAATTAGTGTAAATATTGCTGGTAGAAACAAACAGGGTAAATCTTTGAAAGAAAAACTGGCTTTTACTGGGTATGATAAATATCTAAAAGGGTTAATTGACGAACTAGATTTACGTAGTTGCATCCAGTTTATTGGGCCGCAAGATGCAGGCGGAATGGCGCGAGAAATGGCGTCATCGCATGTTTTTGTCCTTCCATCATTTGTAGAAAATAGTCCTAATTCTCTAGGTGAAGCGCAAGTGATTGGAGTGCCATGTATTGCTGCAGCTGTAGGAGGAATCCCTGGTATGATAGAGCATGGAGTGTCCGGATTCTTGTATAACCCTTATGACTTCCCGGTATTATCATCTTTAATTTCTACAATTTTTTCATGTAAAAATACTAGCTTGCGTCTCTCTAACGGGGGACTGTGTTCTTCTGCGGCTAGATATGAAAAGACGGAAGACGTAGGCAGATTATTAGAAATATATAGTTCGCTTCTAAATGACGGATAAAATCATAAAAAAAATATTAATGAGCGTTGACCCAATTAGCTACTTCCTTATTCCTTACGCGGTTGTAGCTTTTATTTCTATGGCCTCAGTAGGTTATTATCTAACTGGATCTGTAATTATTTTAATGGGGGTAGTGTGTTCGGTTCTGATTGTTTCTCTAGTTCTTAATACTAGGCAGATGGTTGCTATATATGTTTTTTTATTACCAAATCAGC
>JAJCYJ010000316.1 GCA_029262975.1 Saprospiraceae bacterium | reverse complement strand
CTGATCAACACAGTGTACAATGGCAAATTATTGATGAGGGCAACAAGTGGTTTCAATTGTACACGACTAATGATGGTGGTATTTATGTCACCAATGTAGCCAAGGACCCAGGTATATCCGATAATTCATTCAGATATGCCGGATTTGGATATAATACGACTCAATTCTATGGTGCGGATAAGATGCCGGGGGAAAACCGATATATCGGAGGGATGCAGGATAACTCTACATGGTTTACGCCAAGAGGTACCAACTCTAATGCCAGCACTGCATTTGATTTTGCTTTTGGTGGTGATGGTTTTGAAACTATTTGGAATAATCGCGATCCAAATTTGATAATTGGAAGTGTTCAATTCAATAGCTTCAGACGATCGACCGATGAAGGAAGAACTTGGACTACAGCGACTTCAGGAATATCTGATAGTGGTCCCTTTACGAGTCGATTAGCGAATAGCAGGGCGCTACCTGAACGTCTATTTACAGTTGGAAGCAGTGGCGTCTGGGTGTCTAATGACTTTGGTCTCAACTGGGATGCTTCTCCCATACAAGACATGTGGAGTTTTAATAACAGTGCGGACATTGAAGTCTCAACAGCTGACCATAATGTTATTTGGGCAGGGGGAGCTATGAGAGAAAATGCACGCTTATTCGTATCTACAGATGGGGGGCAATCTTTTACGCCAACTGCCAATTATGAAGGAGTTGTGCTCGGTACATGTTCGGGAATAGGTGTACATCCGGAAAGTGAAAAGACGGCATATTCTCTTTTTTCTTTTGCACGCAGACCGAAGGTTTTAAGAACAACTAATTTAGGAACTAGCTGGGAAGATATTTCCGGTTTTGAAAATAATAACGGTATCAGTAACAATGGATTTCCCGATGTAGCTGTAAACTGTCTATTGGTTTTCCCAAATGAAACAAACAGAATTTGGGTCGGAAGTGAAATTGGAATTATTGAATCTCTCGATAACGGCGCCTCCTGGAATCTGTTAAACTCCAATATGCCTGCTGTAAATGTATCAGATTTGAAAATCCAGGATGATCAGATTATCATCGCAACATATGGACGGGGCATTTGGTCAGTCCAGGTGGAAGGAATAGCGCGAACATATATTTTTGCCCCGGTGATCAATTCAGTAGCACTTGCCCCAGATGGATTAATAACGATGAATACTGAGCTAAGCAGCACTTATGATTCGATTGCCATCTTTCTTGACAATACTTCTTTACCACCTTTTATTTTTAAAGATTCCGAACAACTTTCACAACAATTCATCAACGCCATATTGGAACTTGCAGACGTGATAGAAGATGGATCTTATGAATTTTATGCCGTTGGTTATAAAGACGGAGTTCCGTACAGATCTTTCAATTTTAAGACAGATCTTTTCAAGCCTCGACAACCAACAAGAAATTATTTCAATGACTTCTCTGTAGACAGTCTTTTAGAAGATTTTATCGGTGGCGGATTTTCAGTCAGATTAGAACCAGGATTTGACGACCCTGCTATTCACAGTGATCACAACTATTTGGATCAGGGCGAAATCACCTATCAGTTGCGCACACCTATTATCGTATCTGAAGAACAAATATTTAAATATAATGACGTAGTAATCGTTGAACCAGGAGAAGCAAATGTTTCATTTGGCTCATCTGACTTCTTTGATTATGTCGTGGCAGAAGGAAGCAAAGATGGTGTGAATTGGGTTCCAATTGCCGATGGCTATGACTCAGCTTTTGATACTAATTGGTTGAGTGCATACAATTCAAATGGAAGTGGTTCTTCAGGTTTGTTTGTATCACATGAAGTTGATCTAACTGAAGTGTTCGACATTGACGACATTATTTTTATAAGATACAGGTTGTTTGCGGATCCATTTGTAAATGGATGGGGATGGGCCATTGACGATGTGGAAGTAGCAGTCGAAAATACGACTCCTGTTTTTGATCCGGCATTTGAGGCGATTTCTATTTATCCCAACCCTGCTAGTAATTGGCTTCAATTAGAATTACCCAATGGACAAACAGAGCGGACATTAATTATTTCTGATATTCAAGGAAGGAATATAAGCAGAGTCGAGGTGGCTAAGGGCAGGCAGCATCTTTCAATTGAAACTAATGCATATAAGGAAGGTCTTTATATACTTGAGATCTTTGAAAGAGGCAAATTAGTAGTTACAGAAAAGATCGTGATTGTCCGTTAGATTCAAGATCATTTGCCGCTTTATGTAATTGAAATGCATATCAGGTTGATGTTTCTTGAAAGGAAAGATCACCATTAAACAACTACAGCACAATTAATTCTAATATGCACGTTGATTAATTTACTATTGTTGATGCAAATATCCTGCGTTATGCAGCACGTACTCTTTCATTTCTGACACTCTAAATATTCGTTACACCATTCTGAAATGTTAAAAAACAAATCACTTATTATGCCATAACATTGGTATAAGTACAAATTATAAACCTTAAATTACTGTCCCTCCCGATCTATGAGATTAAAATTTATATCAAATAAATAAAATGAAAACATGCGTTTTTATAATTTCTATGATTTTAATCTTCCATTGCAGACCGTCGGAAGAGTCATCAATTAGAAAAATAGAGACCGTAGAAAACCGGTCCGAATACTTATTAAATAGAGCTGTCGAAGAACAGAACAAAAATGAAATCGCCGGTTTTAAAATCATACGTGACAAATTACCAGTCAATCAATATCTTGTTGACACCACACATTCTTCAATAGAGTTCAGGGTAAGACACTGGGGCATTTATGATGTAGTGGGTAGAATAGAACGATATGAGGTAGTTGTCCATTTTGATCAAGAAGATTTTTCAGATTTGGTAGTGGAAGCAAGGATAAAACCTGCAGGCATTAATATGCCAAATAAAGAAATGGCTCAGCACCTCAAGGCCCCCGGGTTCGGCTTTTTTGAAATCGCAAAGTATCCTGAAGTGATTTTTAAGAGTACGGGTGTAGAGAAAATTGCAGATTCAACTTTCGTTTTATCCGGACAATTGAAAATTAAGGAAGTAATCAGACCTATGCATTTTGATGTCCATTTTAATGGCTACACACATCCTCCGACACGAACTACTCCTGGTTTTACGATGCATGGTAAGATAGACAGGCTGGCATTTGATCTTGGGGATGATGAATTATTACCCGGAAATGAGCTTCCGATGATCGGGCATCAAGTCTACATTACATGTAATCTTCGGCTTATCGGAGCCTATGACTGAATCGAATGAGTAATCATTATGACATATGCGTCTTTTGATCTGCTAATGCGTTACGATTTGGTGCTTTGAAATATAGGCCGTATTATTCCATAATAAATCCAAGGTAGCGCACAGGACTGATCCTGATGCCCTTAATTCAAGGTTATAATTTGATATATGGAAAGATATACTGGTCTGATAGGAGTAGTTGTTTTATTGAGTAT
>JAJCYJ010000315.1 GCA_029262975.1 Saprospiraceae bacterium | reverse complement strand
CACGAAAATCCTCTTTGGTCAGCGCAGTAATTTTTTTGTGAAGTTCAGTCGTGTTTTTTACATTCAGATTTAAAAGATCTTCATGTATCAACTGATCCAGGGCATCCAGTGATTCCTGATTAATCTCGACATCAATTGTAGCTAATAAATCACCTCTATTTACTTCAGCGTTATCCTTGTTAATTAAATGTAAGAATCCTGATGAAGGAGCATTCAGAGCGAGGGGTTGACCTTTGGTAAATATTCTGACATCTCCTTTTATTTTATCTTGAATTGGCAATAACAACAGAATGCTAGATAAAATTGCGATACACAGAAATACCACGAATATACTTTTTGAAAGCAATGATATTGGCAGCGCTTCCAACTCAATATTATATTTCTTGATCCAAAAACTCATTGAATGAACAGCGATCTCCTAAACTTCATCATTAAAAAGTCCTGCATATTTATTTTGTAATTGTATTAATTGTTCATGTGTGCCTTGTTCAACTACTTTCCCCTCTGACATCATAAAGATGTAATCCATTTTCTGTGCCACGCCTAATTTGTGCGTAATTATAACGAGCGTCTTCTCCGCTAAGATACTCTTTAAATTTTTCAATATTTTACGATATGTTGGTCCATCTAAAGCGCTAAATGGCTCATCTAGTAAAAAGTAATCAGTATTTTTATAAAGTGCTCGAGATAATAAAATGCGTTGCACTTGGCCTTTGCTGAGGTTTACATCTATACCAATAACGGCACTCATTCCCTTTGCAGTTCTGTCAACCACATCCTTTATAAGACATTGCTCGAGACATTCATTGACTCTTGAGATCTGAAGAGGGTCTATTTCTTCCTCAAATGTAATATTATACCAGATACTTCTATTAAATAAAATACTCTCTTGAAGGACGATGGTGCAACCCTTAAGCCATTCATTCAGGTTGATTTTGTTCAGATCAAGGGGGCCGACATGAATCGTGCCTTCATCATAAGTAAGTAAACCTACAAGCAGTTTCATGAGGGTTGATTTACCACTTCCACTCTCACCTATTATAGCCACTTTTTTACCATATGGGATTTCCAGGTTTACATCGTCTATAACCTTGACTCCTTTTTTATATCCGAAACCTAAATGTTCTACTTTTATATCCTCTTTTGAAGGAGGAAGTCCGTGCTGCTCATATCTTTCTTCATTTTTAATAGAGAAAATATTATTGATTCTTTCCAGACTTAGCTGGGTATCCTGGTATTTGGAAATGTACTGCATTACCTTTTCGAGGGGCATGGCAAGTTGGCCCAGAATATATTGAATGGCCAGGAGCGTACCCAATGTCATCGTCCCTTCTATTGTAGCTTTTGCGGCAATAAAAAGGATCAATATATCACGGAGTTGTGCAAATCCATCTATACCAGTATGGATCATCATAGATATCCGAAGAATATTAAGTCTCGCTGTCGAATATAAAGCCTGAACTTTATGCCAGTTACTCAATCTCTTTTCTTCCTGGTTATTAGACTTTAAGTCGATTATTCCTCCATAAATATCAATGATCTCGGTTCTGATAGTGGCGCTCATTTTAAACCTTTCCTCATCGAGTATTGCACGTGCTTTCAGGAATATTTTAACCCATAGAGCCAATAAGACAATAGATCCAAACATGATCAGTCCTACACGAATATCAAAGATGAACAACAAGATGCCAAACATTAATATTTTGAGAATACTCTCAATAAAACTTGACGTATCAGTTGTCATAAAAGCCTCGACCCGCAGATTGTCATTAAACTGCTGAATGGTGCGACCTTGTTCTTCTATATTAAAAAAGGAGAGTGGCTTTTTGAGGATAATACGCAAGTAGTCGAGGATAATAATCAGACTTATCCTGACACCTATATGTCTTAATATCCATCTTCTTAGAACATCTGCTATTTGGATACCAACAAAGAGCAACAACTGGGATATAAGGATGACTACGACGACCTCCATATCCGAATATTGGATGCCGCTGTCTACTAATGCCCGTGTAAGAAACGGGAAGCAAAGCTGGAAGAATGACCAGAGTATGTTGAGTAAAACAACAAGGATGATACCACTCTTATATCTTAGCATAAGGGAGAATACCTCTCCAAAGCCATATTCCCGTTTTTCGTTAGGCATATTCCGCTAATGTAAGCGTACTATCTAGCTATGCCAAAGAATAGTCCTATTGTGTGAGAAAAATGCTAAGAAATAACCGGAGGTGAGCAACGTTTATTGAGTAATGGACAGTATTGACCAATTTTTCAATATAGTATTCAAGACAAGGCCCACTCACGAAAGAGAATTTTAAATATGATATAGCATATTATTGGGGGCAATTCAGAACATCGTTTAGTGAGTTGTCACCATTTTTGCCAGATGCACCTCTCCTTCGCTATCTCCTACGTGATACTTCGGCGATCGAAGATAGCTTCGGCGGGCAAAGAAAAATGTCGCCAACTCATTTCCATTACCTCGATTGCACCAGGGGTGCCACTTCGTTCTACCCCTGGCTATGATAAATCGTCCTTACAGGACAGGATACCACGGGATGTATAGAGAAACTACCGTTTGAACAGCACCGGTTTAGCGTGCATGAGCCAAGAAATGAAATTCAACTATCCAAGCTTATTCAAGTTATTAATCAGACCACGGATTTCTGGTTTTCTGGTGAAAAACCAAGTACTTCTGACACCTCTTTTATTTTTTCCTCTAACCACCATGTATTGGGAATCCCATGATTATTAGAAATAATTTCAAATGCTTTTAAGATTCTATCGTTGTCTTTTCTGCTGGAGGCTCTTGCTATATTATATACTACATTGCAGAAGTCTCTAAAGTTGCCTTTTCTTTTCGAAGATATATTTCTGTGTCGGCGTAAAAATACTTTGAAAGCATTTATCGTGTGATCCAAAGTTTCGAATTCATCGAGTTCATAAAAAGCAATGATGAGCATCAACCGAGAATTAAGGTTGTAAGTCATGTCTTCATATTCTACGTTTCTAAGAACATTTAGTACCTCGTGATGGTCACCCATATTATTAAATATCCTGGCTTTGCTAAAGGAGTAGGCTGATTGACGATATTCTGTACTTAGATTCGCTTTGTACTTCTCCACAAATTCCAAAGCCCAATTAAATTCCTTTAATCTGCACGCAGCATGTACAATATTTCTGTAATCGGATGGATTGATTTCATTGTTGGTAAGCAAGAGATTGCTTTCTAATCCAAATCGCAAAAGTTCAAAACTATCACGATTAAGGTCCCTTCCAAGGTTTATTTGTCGTGCTACGTAGTTAGTAAGCGAGATGTAAAGATGAAGTGCTTCTTTCCGGTTTTTCTCAACAATCGATTGAAGATATTCAATAAAAATGTTTATTTCTAGCTTCTGATTTCCATTTATGAGCAGGTCAAAAACTTTATAATATACCCCGACCAGTTCGTATTTCTTCATGATATCATCACCAGCAATCTCCTTAATAGCACCACTCTGAATAAAGAACTCTTCATCTTCGACTAATTCAAGAAAGCTGTCCTGAAGCAAGACCAACCGCATTTTCTCTATGGCATAGGAAGCATCCAATAACTCGTTAAGGGTAGCTAGTTGAGCTTTTAGATCACTTCGTTTCAATCCACCTCTTTTTACTTCAAAGTCACTCTCAATGTCCCGTGTATATCTGAGGGCGGTATATAGGTCAAAAAAAGATTCAGACCTTGAAAGGAGATCTTTTTCCTGAATTTCGCCTAAATTTTTCTGTAATTTATTCTTTAAATCAATGAGTTGGTTTTGTTCACTATATTCTGCCAGCGAGCGAAAATATTTTGTGTGATTTTCCCGGGTGTTTTCAACAACTAAAAAATGCTCGAGTAGGGTCATTAGTTGATTGAGAATAATCCTTAATTTGGCATCGACATAGGGCCGGTCCGGGTATACTTTGAGCCATATTAGTTCCTTGGTTAATGGCTTGGTACTCTGAATACTCTCGATAATATATTGAAACGCTTTGACCAGGTTTTTATCCTTGTTAAAGTAGGGAGATTCCACGAACAATATGGCCTTTTGCAGTGTTTTTTGATCTAACTTTGAAAGTACACTGATAAGTTTCATATTTCCTTTATTCCAGACATTATTAAAACTTTACATATATTAAATTCCTTAATATAATTGGTGAATATGGGGCAAAATGATCTATATTGCAAGTGATAACCAAGAACAGAAAAAAATGCGCGTTTTTTTACGTGTTTACCCCATTGTTTTTTTCCTAATTGCTTTTATATGTGGTGAGGTTGAAGCTCAAGACTTGAACCCGACGATCATAGAAGCAAAAATCCTGCAAGGTGAGAGCTTTGCATTTGATTTTATTTCTAACAAACCCATATCAATAGTATCTCAGGAAAATGTAGCTGAAGGAAGTGCTTCTACAGAGGAGGTTACCGTCAATCTTGACTATAGATTTGTCTATGATTCAGACCCTGATTTTGTAGGCGAATCACACTTCGTTATTGAGCGCTCATCCATTATTGGATCAAATAAGGTTTATACAGAAGTAAAGATTAAAGTTGTTCCTTCTTTGCTGGAAGCGATGAAGGATGTGGCATTTATTCCCTTTGGTACTACCGATGTGACAATTGATGTCTTAGCGAATGATATAAGTGGAAATGGGCTCTCGACTGTTTCATCCCTCGAATTGATATCTAATGGTTCAGCATCAATTCAAGATAACAAAATAACATTTTCGAAAGCTTCTGGATTTGAGGGCATGACTTCTTTTAATTATACAATAGAAGATGCTTCAGGTTACAAGAGCAGTGGAGTCGTGGTCATTAATGCACAAGGGGCAACTCCTTTGGCTGGGTCCAGGTTGGACTATCTGACTTCGAATTATGCTTCTGTAGATATTATAATTGATGATCAAAGCTATAATCTCGACGGAAGTTCCATTCTGAACATGGGATCGCTAAACAGATCAGGAAATTATGTTTTTACTTATACACCCTTGTTAACGTCAGTAGGACAAGAGACTTTCTTTCTTCAGAATGATCAAGGGGGACAGATTGAAGTTGGTATAAATATTATCGACGATGGCACTTCAACTTCTCTTGTGCGTGATGATGTCTTTTATACGCCAATCGGAGCCATATTGACTTTTGATCCTCGCGAAAATGACTTTAGTCAGGATGGGGTATTGTTGGATTATTCGGATGAGTTATCTTTTGATGGTTCAGTATTTACTTATACACCTGAACCTGGATTTAGTGGCGTTAAAGAATTCTATTATACTATTCTAGATGGCCTTAAAGAAGTAGCAGGACAAATCGAAATCTATATCGGTGATTATCTGCCACAACTCGATTCGTATGCCTTCGAAACTTATGAAAACACTCCTTTTGTCATAGAATACGGATCTCCTCTTGAAGACTATCAATGGAACTTAATTAGTAGTCCAAGGAATGGTGAGATGAGTATGAATGTTGGTTCTTATGCTTCACCTGCTTGTAGTATAATCAGTGGGAAGAGTATGGTTATCTATATTCCTGATAACGGCTTTATAGGTAATGATGTGTTCAAAATAGAATATTGTGTTGGAAATGGTGCTTGCAAACAAGTTGATGTAAGTGTAGATGTCATAGCTGCAACGGAATCTTGTCATTGCTTTGGAGATGATTGTGTCTGGGCAGGAGATGCTGATAATGATGGTAAGGTATCTGTAAAGGATATACTCTCAATAGGCTATAATTATGGAGAAACCGGGTCGAGCCGAACTGCAATTTCAAATGAGTGGGGTGCGAATCATGCTGTTGACTGGCCATTTGAACAAGATGAAGGCTCTGTAAATAACAAGTTTGCAGACGGAAATGGTGATGGTGTCATCAATGCGAGTGACGCATCTGTACTCAATGCAAATATTAATGCTTATCACAATATTAATGCTGAGGAGGTTATTGCCTTAAAAGATCTTCCAATTTCATATGTTTATAGAAATGGGTCTCCACAAATTGGATTGAATATTATTGACATCTATGTCGGTAGTTCTGCTATTCCAGCTGAAGATCTTCGTGGTGTAGTTTTTAGCCTTCAGTTTCCGACTGATGCTGTTGATCCCGAATCTATTAAATTTACACCTTCGGATGAATGGATTGGTACTGGTAGTCCCATCTTGTCAGCAGTCGATGTGAATAATGGACTTCTTTCTGTAGGCTTGGCTAGAACAGCTAATGAAGGCATTTACGGCAGTGGCAGAATCGGTGAGACAAGACTGATCATAAGAGTAGATACTGACGGCACTCGTCCAGGTGAAGATAAATATCCTATAGATATCTCCTTCAAAAGTGCCAGGATGTCTAACAATAAAGGGAAATCCTTTAAGATAGAAGGTCAATCTCAACTCATTGAAATAGAATTAGATCAGCTAAAAGATAGTGCAGAACCAAGTGTAATTATTTTTCCGAATCCTTCTTCTGACAGACTTTCATTTCATGCCAATAACCGAGATGAGTTAATCGATATACAGATCTATAATATGATGGGTGGATTGTTATCTGAACATCTTAATATCAATGATGTCGCATTAGATATCCAGCACACGCTTCCACAGGGTATTTATACAGCAGCCATAAAAACTAAGAAAGGTTATACGGTTAAGAAGATACAAGTCATCAACATCCGGTAGCAGGAAAATCGGACACTCATATTTTCAGATTCAAGGACTATATTCTATATTCAAAGAACCGGATAGATTTATCTGAGTTCTTGCAGATTAAGTATATAAATTCAATATCAGGTCAGCCCATTAATTTCTTGAGCATTTCGAGTTACTAATATCGGCCAGAATTACAGCGTACATCTGCTCTTCCACCAGTTGCATCCTTATTAATTAGATACAATCTGCGTTTGATTGAGATAAATAAGGGTATCCATATTTTGCTCAAAGACCAGCTTCCAATATTCATTAGAGTTAGCCAAACAAACGTGCTCTCCGATGTATAAATCGAAATATAGAATGCTTTATCGTCGGCTTAAGTAACCGGCATTACTATTCTATTTGCATTCTCTGTGATTCTATGTAGAACTGTTTCTATATTGCGT
>JAJCYJ010000314.1 GCA_029262975.1 Saprospiraceae bacterium | reverse complement strand
AATTATAACCTCATAATCGATAATAGCTCTATCGATAATTCAATCCAATATACCGGTTCTTTTGATTCCGCAGATAGTATTGAAGCAGCCTTGGAGAGCGTATTATGGCCCCTGAATATAAGCTATGAGCTAATCGATAATAAAATCGTGCTAACTCCCGGATAATTGAAAGCAAAAGATCAAATCCTTATTCTACTAATTTTATTGAACGTGATTCCCAATGTCATGTTCAGCCAGGATATTAATAATAACCCTTCGTATAAAGTAGAATTAAAAGATGTAAGTCTGTCGAGACTGTTAGACACCCTCGAAATGAACTATCGTGTTCAATTTTCTTATGCCAGCAATTTACTCGAGAATGAAACTTTCTCATTAAAAACCAACACAGCAGATTTATCAGATATCCTTGACGAAATCACAGCAATTTATCCTTTGGAATACCAGATATTAGAAAACAAATCCATCTTGTTAAGAGACAGATTATTATCCGATGTTCCATTCATTAAGGAGTCAATAAAAATTCAAATTTTAGATGATAAAACTAACCGTCCTCTTTCCGAAGTTGCAGTAGGTATCAAAGGTACGGTCTATGGTGATTACAGTAATGAAGAGGGTATAGTTTCACTAGGGCTGCCTTCAGGGTTTGAAGATATTGTGCTTGACGTTCATCTATTAGGTTATCAATCTGAGATAGTGTCATGCGATGAAGATATGAACCAACTTATTCGGCTAAAGCCACAATCATTTATGGTAGAAGAAGTAATGATTAAAGATAGAATGGATGTGGTTAAGATTAATGCTACGGATCATCATGTTGAACTCTCCACATCACATATTACTTCTCTAACGTCTGGTTTGACAGGTAAAGATGTACTTAGACAAGCGCAGCTGCTTCCTGGTGTTGCATCTTTTGACGATGTCTCTGTTGGACTAAAAATAAGAGGTGCAGAAGAAGAATCTTCATTGATCATTCTCGACGATATCCCTATTTACAATGCCAGTCATTATTATGGTTTATTTAGTGCCATAAATCCAAGCTACGCTTCTGGCAGTACTCTGTATAAAAACAATCTACCTGTAAGTTATGATGGAAAAACTGCTGGTATGCTCCAAATTAATGGCCCAAAAGCAGACTCCAACAAATATGCAACTGGCTCAATAGATGTGAATTTATTAACTATTTCTGGAGCCGCCAGTTTCCCTTTGGCCCAAAATCTTTCTTGGACGATTGCAGGAAGGACTTCATACCAAAATGTCTCGGATACAGATTTCTTCTCACTCTTTAATAGCAAAGAGCAAGAAATTGCAACCGTAGAAAACTTCAGTTTGTCAAGTCGCGATAAACTTCTTTCCACCGTACCTGGCTTTACTTTTTATGACCTCAATAGTAAGTTACTCTATCAATGGAAAGGGAACAAATTGGAGTTCAATTATTATCAGAGTTCAGATGACCTGGATGATATTTTCGAAAATGAATTCAAGACGAGACGACAACAAATTGAAATTCTCAATAATGAATTTTATAACAACTCTGAAGATTGGAAAAATCGTGGGTTTAATTTTAAATTAGACTACGCTATTGCAGAAAATATGACCCTGTCTTCAACAGCATATTACACTCATTACAATAACATAAGCGGACTTGAAATAAGTCTATCACGTCAGTTCTTAAGAGAAAACATTTTCTTCTCCTATAACAATTTTAGAGAAAATACGGTTAAAGATTTGGGCTTAAAAAATACACTCAAATATAATGGTGATGATCTAGATGTCAATGTAGGTGTCGAATTGGTCGACCATACTGTTGGTATGAGTGTGTTTGAACAAGGAGAAACTATTAGTGAGAATAAAAGCAGTGATCTTGAGGCCAGCGCATATGTCTCCCTGATACCTCGATTAGAATCAAAACTTAACCTTGAGGTCGGACTCAGAGGCACTTTGTTTAATCAAAAACTATACCCATCACCCAGGCTAAATGTATCCTATCCTATAACTGATAGTTGGTCAATAAAAACTGCACTTGGCAGACATAACCAATATGTCAGACAAATATCTTTTGAAAATATATTTGGTAGGAATCTCGATTTTTGGATTCTTGCTAATGAACGTGGCATTGAAGTCAGCAAAGCAGATCAAGCTATGTTAGGAGCCATTTTTAAGAAAGGCAGGTTCAGCCTGGACATTGAGGCATACTATAGGTACAGATATGACATTTTAGAATTGGCACTATTTAATCCGAGATTTGATGAAGCTTCAATCCTGCCAATTTCAAAAAACAATGGTAATACATACAGAACTTTTACCGGAGATAGTCGAACCTATGGCGTAGACATATTCCTTGGATATACCTATCCAAAATATTCTGGCTGGTTGGCTTATACTTTAAGTAAGTCCGAAACAATGTATGACCAAATTCTTCACGGCACTCCATTTCCATCTCAAGACGATAGAAGGCACCAGGTAAAATTTATAAATGAATATAAAGTGAATAATTTTACAATTGGTGCAAATCTCATCTACGCAAGTGGTCGTCCTTATACTGATCTTAACAAAGTGGCCACTACCTTGAAGCGCGATGAACTTAGACCTATAGATCGTATTAGCAGACTGCCCGCATACATAAGGACAGATTTTGGAATAACCTATGGTTTTGGTTTTAAAGACTCTAAATTAGAAATTGGTTTAACTGCTTATAATTTACTCAATAGAGAAAATGTAAATTATATCCAATATTTATTTTCTATTCCTACTAATTCGGATAATAACCCCAATGCGACAATCAATACATTATTGGGAACTGAGTCTAACTTACTCAGCCGAACCGTCAACCTTAATCTTTCTTATAAATTTTGACTGGTATTAGATAAAACTCCACCTATTGCCATTGGAGTGAATTAAGCATTTTATCTATATCCAGTTCTACATATTCAACAATCGGACTAATGCTGTCTATATTTATCTTTTCATTAAAGTACAATGAACCGCGTAAAAAATGGTGCGTGCTATCCGTAATATAGAATTGATATGGTGTAGCTACCGGACCGTTAATTTTAAAAATCAGCCCGGACGAATTACTTTGGTTTTTAATTATAAACTCTTCTCTAAAACTCGCCTTTACATTATGCTTGCTGGCCATGGTAAATGCATCATTAATTAATTTATCCAGATTAAAACTTGATCCGATGGCATAGTAACTAAAATGAATTGTCGCTGCAAAAAGGGATAACTCAAGATCAAACCAACAGGGATTAGCTTTTATATCGTCAAATAATAATTCCTTTTTTACAAGTTTAGCATAGTCTGGAATAACAAAAGTAAATGGGCACTCTTCATTTTCAAAAAAAGTATATGTCCTATCCGGAAATTCTATTTTGGGATATTGATGAGGCCTTGGCTGTGGTATGTTCGCATCATAGCACGAAATAAGGGAAAAAACGACGAGCAGAATAAATAACTTCATAAACTTACCTTCACCTTTTCGATTCTTCTTTTAGTAACTTTAACTACTATAAGTTTTATAGCCTTATATGTTATCTCAATGTCTCGTTTAGGAATTCGGTTTTTTAATTCTAAAATTAGTCCGGCAAGGGAGTCGGCCGTTCCCCGTCCATCATCAAAAAAATCGCTTTCTAAATTCAATATTCTTGTGACGTCGTTCAATAAGATCTTTCCTTCAAAAATATAGTTGTGATCATCAATTTTCACATATTCAAGCTCCTCCTCAGTATCAAATTCATCTCGAATTTCACCAACGACTTCCTCCATTATATCTTCTAAAGTGATAATTCCAGCGCTTCCTCCATATTCATCTACTACTATTGCCATATGAGTTCTTTTTAGTTGAAACTCTTTAAGAAGCTCATCTATCTTTTTAGTTTCTGGGATATAAAGCACATTATTTCTAATTAAACCTTGCCATTCAAAATCATTCTTCTCCTGTGTCAACCCAAGCAAGTCCTTTACATACAATACTCCGACCATAGTATCAAAGTCATCTTCATATACAGGTAATCTAGAAAAACCTGATTCCTTGATGATTCTGATTACACTTTTGAAGCCTTCCTTAATTTCTAATCCTACAACATCAACACGGGATTTCATAATCTGTCTAGTCTCTACATCACCGAACTTGATAATCCCTTTTAAAATATCAACTTCGTCACGGTCTTCATGGTCGGTAACAGTCAACTCAATCGCCTTATCCAATTCCTTCTTATCCGTACCACTATGAGAATGTAATCTTCGTCTGTATACATTTTCCTCAATTCCTCCCGACCATTTTAACAACAATTGGCTCATAGGATACAATATCCGTCTTAGAAAGAGCAGGGGTGTAGCCATTAGTCTTGAATGCTTAACATTGTTAATATTAGCATAGATTTTAGGAGCGACCTCCCCGAAGAGTACGAGGACGAATGTTACCGCGGCTACTGTAACCGTAAAGCTTAATATATCAGAAAACCTTTCTAAGGTAATCCAATTAAAACCAAAATTGACTTGAAGTAATTTAGCCCATTTTTCAAATGTGCCCTGGGGAACAATATTACGAATGACGACTTCGCTTAATATTACGATCGCAATATTGATAAAATTATTGCTGATCAAAACAGTAGCCAGTAATTCTCTGGGAGATTCTTTTAATTTAAGAATACGCTTACTTGACGGGCTTTCTTCTTTATTTAAGTTTTCAATATCCTTAGGTGATAATGAAAAATAAGCCACTTCTGATGCTGATATCAAAGCCGATCCTATTAGCAGTATTATCAGAAAAGCAATTAGAAATAGTATTGAAGGTTCTGAACTACCAATCAGGATGAAGCAAAATTCGCAAATGGCAGGAAGGGGGTCAGAATCCAATTATAAAAATTGTATGAATAAATTCTCTTTAAAACGGAAGATCATCTTCTATGGGTTTAGTCTCAGTACCTGGCGTCTTTGTAGTTGTAGTTTCAAATCGATCATCTATTGAGGGAAACCCACTATCTGCTACTTCAGCTGACCCAGATTCTCGACGTTCTAAAGATTTTACAAGATTACTAACTACCTCCGTCGTATATCGGTCATTGCCATCCTTATCTTGCCATTTCCTTGTCGTAAGCTTTCCTTCTATAAATGCCAGGTTACCTTTCTTGAGCATTTTCTCCACTCTTTCAGCGAGAGATCCCCAGCATACAATGTCATGCCATTCAGTCTTAGTCTGCCATTCTCCGGTACGATCTTTATAATTCTCATTTGTAGCAATTGAAAATTTTGCTACCATTGATCCTCCTTCAAAATGTCTGACTTCAGGATCTTTGCCCAGATGGCCTATAAGAGTGACTTTGTTAAACATAAGATATAGCTAATTAAAGCTCAAAGATAATTTAAATAAAACAGACAAAGCCAGCTTAAACCTCAGATAAAAGTATCATTCTTGAAGCCACTCTTTTAAAAAATCATCAACTATCTTAGGTACTCCCAAATGTTTTAGTTCTTCTTTGGATTTCCATCTCGCAGTTTTGATAGACAAGTCCATATTTATGATATAAAAATTACCATAAATCATTTGATGGGTTAGCCTTTGTTTTTTTGTGCTGATTTTCTTTATACTTCTTTTATCGACCATATTTATACTAAAAGTCTCTTGAAACAAATCAATGAATTGACTTGTTGAAATGCTTTTTTCTGACTCTATAAGCGGCAACTCGTAAAGTCCTTGCCAAATGTCACGATCTTTTCGTTTTATTAGGCAAATTTGATTGCCTTTGGGTATGACCAAATAATGAAAGTACCTTGATCTCACCTTGATCTTTTTAGATTTCGTTGGTAGAAGGTCGATTATATTTTCATTGAATGCGACACAATTTTCTTTAAGCGGACAAATGTCACAAGAGGGAGATTGGGCCGTACATTGTAAAGCTCCAAAGTCCATAATTGCCTGGTTAAAACCTGCAGGATCAGATTTATCAAGACACCTTTGTGCTTGTTCACTGAACAACTTCTTACCAATTGTGCTGTCTATAGGAGTGTCTAAGCCAAAAAACCTGCTTAATACCCTAAACACATTGCCGTCAAGTACGGCATAAGGCAGATTATAGGCAAAGCTGGCAATCGCTGCAGCAGTATATAATCCAACACCTTTTAATAGTCTTAAATCATTATATGTGGTCGGAAAAACACCATTAAACTCATCGATTATCTGTTTAGAAGCATAATGCAAGTTTCGCGCCCGAGCGTAATATCCCAAACCTTTCCATATAGAAAGCACTTGATCCTCTGATGCATCCGCCAGATCACGAACAGTCGGGAAGTGATCAATCATTCTTTCATAGTAGGCTCTTCCTTGCGCAACCCGTGTCTGCTGTAATATTATTTCTGAAATCCATATCCTGTATGGATCGTTGGTCTCTTTCCAGGGTAACCCCCTATCGATCTCTTCATGCCAGGTCATGAGCAGGTTTCTGAACTTGATATAACTATAATTATTGATCAATAAGACGTAATTATTATTGTCTACATATCCATAACTCGTTCTACAGCAGGATCGAGAATGGGAGGTTTAGAAAAAAGACTGATGCCCACAAATATTGTTAAAGACAAGATGAGAGTAAATGCTCCTATGTCAATGTTATAAGGCATTTGCCATTTCATAAATTTAATCGTGAAATGTACAATAAGACTGCTTAAGATGGCATAGTTGGCTGCCTGAGCAGTCGCACGCTTCCAGTTCAAACCCAGCGTTACGACGGGCACAACGGCTGCTGCAAACACACCCCATGACATGGCTCCAATCATAGCGATCAGGTCTCCGGAGTAGATGGCAAAAACAGCGGCTAATAAAGTAAGAACAACGGTGGTCACCCTTGCGGTCATGAGTGGTTTTTTGATTTTTCTACCTATTGCTTCAGGTATGTCATGCATAATGGCTGCCGTTCCAATACTTAGAAAAGCTTCTGCGGTAGACATTATAGCAGCGAATAAACCAGCGAAAACTATTCCGGCAAGCAGCGGATGAGCATAGTGTTGAAGAAACTGTGATGCCGCCTGATCAGGGGACTCCAGTGCTGGATGCATGCCATTAATCACCAGTGCACGCATCGCTAATCCGATACCCACCCAAAGCAACCCACTAAAAACATAGCCCATTATCGAAATTGGCAAGATGTGTTTCGCATCGCCAATATTTTTATTCATCATAAACTTTGTAATCACATGTGGTTGCCCTGCCCCACCTAGACCAAAAAGCAATAACCACGAAAGAGAACCAAACATGCCTAATGTGCCCCATGGTCCAATTGCTTCACGATCATCCTGATATACGATTTGAGTCATTTCTAACAGCCCATTATCGAATGTAAAAATGACAGTAATAAAAACTAATAGTGCGGCAACAATCATGATTCCTCCTTGCACCATATCGGTATAAACTGAAGCAATTATACCTCCTGTGACACTATAAAATAATAGTATCGAACAAGAAATAATCATGGCAGAAAGCAAGGTTACATGTTCAAAATATTGGGAAGCATTCAGAATATCCTTAAGCACAATAGACATGGCCAGGATCTGTGTTGCTAAATATCCAATGACACCAATTACAATCGCAAAAGCCAATAAAAACCTTGTTGTATTACTCCCATATCTCTTATAGACAACATCAGGCAGAGAAACGAAATTTCCAAGATCAGCAAAAAGTCTAAGACGCTTCCCTAGTAAAACGAATGAAATATTAAAACCCATTATAGCCACTACGACCATCCAAAATGAACTCATGCCCATCGAATAAACAAGTCCTGGACCTCCGACGAAACCAAAGCCGCTTAATGTGGTTGAAAAAACAGCAAATGCCGTCACCCATACACCCAGCGTCTTTCCAGCCATGAAGAAATCATGTGTGGATTTTGTTCTTCTCAACGCCCATAGTCCAACACCAATACACAAGAACATGTAAATAGTAATGGACGTCAGAATAATAGGATTTCTAAATGCCTCCACTATGCTACTATTTCTTCTTGTGAAGCAAGGAAATCGTGAAACTCCTTAATTTCTTGATCGGAAATAACCGCTTCTTCAAACTTTAGCGTGTAAGCCAAGGTGATGATTAAAGGCACAAACCAAGCTCCGAATATCATCCAGGCTGTAGGAATTGGCATAAACATAAAAAAATCACCGCCATCATTTTTTACATAACTCCAGTGACTGACTACTAAACCGGTATATACAATAAGGTAAACTATTAACCCCAGACCAATCCATTTTCCTATAGATGTGATCTTTTCTTTTTTGCGATTACCGATGAATAGCATTACACCAAACAGGGTAATCACCCCAAAGCCAAAGAGATATCCAAGCCATTTCGTGTGTGGCTCCTGATCAATATTAGCAGGGCTTATAAGCATACCTTCAAATTCTGGATGCGGAGCTCCGGTAGCGCCGATTACTTCTGGGGACACTGCAGCGATTAATATAATGCTCAGCAGGAAGATCAGTACAAAAAAAAGAATGTAGAATAACTTCATATAACCGTTAGTCTACAATAGTTTTGGTTCTTCTAAACTCACTGGAAGGATGCCACTTTGGCCATTCCTTACTATTCGCTAATCTCCAACCGATATTATAATACAATTGAGCATCTTGTACGACTCCGCTCATTTCCCACGATTCTGGACTGTACTCATCACTAGGGGCATGATAGTTTTTTGAAGTATAATCAGCCTTTTTCTGTTTTCCATATTCTATACCATGCTCTACATGATCATAACCCCCTTCTCCAAAAAGGGCTGGAATCCCTACTTTTGCAAAGTTGAAATGATCAGATCTGAAAAAATATCCTTTCCCGGGTTCTTGATCAGGAAGAACATACCTATCCTGCTTTAACAATTCGTCCTCAGTTATTTGATCCATCTCACTGTGACCAATTCCAACAATTTGAAAATCTTTCATTAGACCATTGGGGTTACAACCATCAACATTAATATTAGCAACAATCTGATTGATAGGCACGGTAGGATGTAATGCGTAATATTCAGAGCCTAAAAGTCCTTGCTCTTCTGCAGTCACAAATGTGAAAAGCACAGAACGATCCGGGGCATTAGATTGCCGGCTTAGGTTTTTCGCTACAGACAATACAACTGCGGTTCCGCTTGCATTATCCAAGGCCCCATTATAAATAGAATCTCCTGCCACCGGGGCGCCTACTCCGATATGGTCCCAATGCGCGCTATAGAGGATATATTCTTCAGGATTCGTCTTTCCTTCCACATATGCAATTACATTGTCTGAGACATCTCTTTTATAGACATTCGAAAGTGCTGTACTTGCTGTGGCATTTAGAGGAATCGGTTTAAATCCCGGGGTTCGCGCTGCTCTGATTAATGCACTTAGATCGTGCCCTGATGACTGAAATAAGTCTTTTGCCATGTCAAGATGAATCCACCCTTTTATATCGGCACCATTTTCAATGCTTTCTTTTTCCAATCCCAACTGTGGCCCTGTCCAGCTACTTTGAACGACAAACCAGGGATAGCCTGCAGAGTTGGTCTCATGAATAATTAAAAGTCCTTTTGCTCCTTGCCTGTCTGCCTCTTCATATTTATAAGTCCATCTTCCATAATAAGTCATCACATCACCCTTAAAAAAAGCTTTATCGTCTCCTCCAAAACCTGGATCATTGACAAGAACTACTGCGATTTTGCCTTCCATATCGACGCCTTCATAATCATTCCAGCCGGATTCTGGGGCGTTGATACCATATCCACAAAAGACAAGTTCTGAATCTTCTATGTTTATTTCATCTATCGTCTTCTGACAATGAATAACATAATCTTTACCAAACTCATAGGTTTGTTCATTCTGACCTGTTTTCACAACAAAGTCTTTCGTAGCAGTGCTTGTTATTTCTACCATTGGTACAGACTGTGTATAAGAACCATCATTTCCGGGTTTTAGGCCCAGTTGCTTACATTGCTCTACCAGGTAATCAACAGACATTTTGTCGCCCGGGCCAAATGGCATTCTACCTAAGTATCGGTCATCTGAAAGTTCTTTAATATGAGGCAGGATGTCTTCTTCAGATAATCGAGAAGGTGATTCTACCAGAGGTTTAGGATCACAAGAATGAATTATAAGCACTGAAGCAATTACAGTCAGCACTAGCATTAGGGAGGCTTTAAGGGACATCGGAAACAGGTTAGTCTGGTCAAAAATAGGAAAATCTGTCAACCTGAATTGCATCTGGTGTACTACCTTTAATTACATGATCAAACACTATCCTATAATCCTCCGTGAAAGATCCCGGGGATACTACATTATAACAGGCGAAGTATTAGAAAAACTGCCAGAATTACCGAAAGAAGGGCTACTAAATTTATTTATTCAGCATACTTCTGCAGGGATTTCAATCAATGAAAACGCAGATTCTACGGTAAGAAATGATTTTGAATCTTTTTTTAATTATATCGTGCCAGAAAATATGCCCTTTATAATTCATGATATGGAAGGGCCAGACGATATGCCGGCCCATATTAAGAGTACTTTGGTCGGAAGTTCGATTTCAATACCAATTAGTAGTGGTAGATTGATGCTCGGTACGTGGCAAGGGATATATTTGTGCGAATTTCGCAATTTCCCACATAGAAGAAAGTTAGTAGCAAGCATCTATAATTAATGCAATACATCGTCGAAGGCATACTATTTGGTTTGACATTAACCATTCTTCTGGGACCAATTTTCATTGTCCTGATCCAATCTTCGATAGAAAACGGTAGCAGAGCAGGATTAATCGCTGCATCAGGAATATGGGTGAGCGACATTATTATTGTAGTTCTGTCGCTCAAATTCATTCGGAATATCTCGCCTTATGTGCAAAGCGGTGGCTTTGTGTTTTGGGTAGGCCTGGTTGGAGGCGTTGTATTAATTGGTGTCGGTATCGCGACATTTCTCAAAAAGGCTACTATTAATTTTCAAAAGAAGCCTATAAGTCGATCAGGGATTTTCGGTTATTGGATTACAGGGTTTATGGTGAACACAATTAATCCTTTTACTTTTATATTTTGGCTTAGTACGATCACAGCCTTTGTGGCAAGAAGACAGTTAAATAGTACGGAAAGTGCCTTGTTTTCAGGCTCCATTATTTTTACCATCATCGTAACGGACTCTTTGAAGGTGTTTTTGGCTAAAATGATTAGAAATCACGTTACAGAAGAGCTTCTCTCAACCATCAATAAAGTAGCAGGAACTGCTTTGATTATATTTGGCTTTGTGTTGTTGTTGAGAAGTGTTGTGTGAAAGATTACTTTTGCAGCTATTTTAATTCAAGCAACATATAAATGAGTCATGAATTTCATAGTCTGCGTGTCTCAGAGGTAATAAAGGAGACCGATAATTCATCAAGTATATATTTTGATGTAGCAGAAAATCAAAAAGAGTACTTTACCTATAACGCCGGTCAATATCTGACACTTAAGTTTGTGCTCAATGGCATAGAAGCAAGAAGAGCTTATTCAATATGCACGAGCCCGTTGGAAAAAAAGCTTGCTGTAAATGTAAAACGCGTATCGAAGGGGTTAGTATCCAACCATATCAATGATAATCTCCGTTCAGGGGACAAAGTAGATGTAATGGAGCCAGATGGAAAATTTGGATTGGATTTAAGTCATGAGTTATGTAGAGATTTATATTTTTTCGCTTCTGGAAGTGGTATAACGCCAATAATATCAATTATTAAGTATGCACTCGAAGAAGAGCCAAAATCAAGATGTTTTCTTCTATATGGAAATAAAAATGAAGATTCGATAATCTTTAATGAAGAGTTATCGGATATGGCAAATAAATATAAAGGACAGCTCTTTATAACGCACACATTGTCTCAACCCAATAGAGCAAAAAGTGGCGGTTTGAAAGGCATGTTTTCGCGAGGAAAAGAATCCTGGCCAGGGTGGAAAGGAAGAATTGACGGAAGGAAAATTGATACATTTATTGATCAACATCCCCAGGTGAATAAAGAGGCACATTATTTTGTATGTGGTCCAGGAGCTATGATCGACACACTGATAGATCATCTGGAAAATTTGAAAATAGATAAGAAACATTTACATGCCGAGCATTTTATTTCGTCCGCACCTGCAGGAGGTGTTGTACTTTCAAATGGTATTGCGAGCCAGGTAAAGATTCATTTGACCGGTAAAGAGATTAACATCGCGGTTCCTCCTGAGAAAACAATTCTTGATGTATTAATTGAAGAAAAACACGACCCTCCTTATTCCTGTACGAGTGGAGCATGTTCGACGTGTATTGCCAAATTGATAAAGGGCGATGTTGAAATGGACGCGTGTTATGCTCTGGATGATGATGAAGTAAAGGACGGATATATTCTTGTGTGCCAAAGCAGGGCAAAGAGTACAGAAGTTGAACTAACATTTGACACATAATATTCAATCAAAGAAAAAGGCTGAAAATGAAAATAGATGAAATTGTTGCCGTAAGTGGTTTGCCAGGTCTGTATAAGATAGGATCAAGCCGGAGCAATGGGATGATTGTAGAAGATTTTGATACTGAAAAATCAAAGTTTGTCTCTTTGAGAAAACATCAATTTACTCCACTTGGCACTGTTGCCATTTACACCGATGATGATGCTACAGAGTTAAATATTGTATTTGAATCAATCTCGGAACACGAAGCATCGCACCCGATTCCTACTCTAAATAGTCCTTCAAAAGAATTATTTGATTATTTCGGAATCATCCTTCCGGATTTTGATCGTGATCGTGTTTTGATAAGCGATGTAAAAAAAGTTCTGAAATGGTATCATTTTTTGAAAAAGAGAGCACTTTTTCCTTTTGAAAAATCATCTGGCGAAGAAGAAGAATAGCATCTCTTTGCTGCCATTAAGGCATGTAAAAGCTTTTAGGGATAATATTATTATTCATAGAGCCAAAGCATTCTGACAAAATGGCTGTATCTGTCATATGGCAGCAATATTGATGTTCATCATTATATTTATTAATCTGTCTATTAATGAAAGCTAAAGAAAACAAGGAAGTAGAAGAAGTGGTTGAAGACAAAAAAAAGTCGAAAAGAAACACTTCAGATAAAAAGAATAAGACTGAACAATATAAAATGAAGATAGCAGAGTTAGAAAAAGATTTGGATGAATCTAAGGATAAGTATTTGCGTCTTTATGCTGAATTTGACAATTATAAGAAAAGAACAATAAAAGAGCGGCTTGGACTCATCTCGACTGCCGGAAGAGATACAATCGCTGCTGTCTTGCCCGTGTTAGACGATTTTGACAGGGCTAAAAAAAGTGCTGATGATGAGTCTACCAATGAAGTCTTTTCAGAAGGAGTTTCATTGGTCTACAATAAACTTCATAGCATTCTAAAAGCCAAAGGGGTGAAGCCTATGGAAAGTACAGGAGTAGTTTTCGACCCAGAATTACACGAGGCCATCACTGAAATCCCTGTGGAAAATGAGGAGATGAAAGGAAAAGTGATCGATACGATAGAAAAAGGATACTTGCTCAATGACAAAATCATTCGCCATGCAAAAGTGGTTGTCGGAAAATGATGTTCATATAAAAGATTATGGCTAAAAAAGATTATTACGAAGTATTAGGAGTGCCAAAAAATGCATCGGAGATTGATATTAAAAAGTCATATCGAAAAGTAGCTCTTAAATATCATCCGGACAGGAACCCTGACAATAAAGATGCCGAAGATAAATTCAAAGAAGCTGCCGAAGCCTATGAAATTCTGAGTGACGCTGATAAAAGGGCAAGGTATGATCGTTTTGGTCATGCAGGTGTAAATGGACAGGGCGGTTTTTCTGGCGGAAGTATGAATATGGAGGATATCTTCGAACATTTTGGAGATATCTTTGGTGATTCAGGTAGCCCTTTTGAGAGTTTTTTTGGAGGAGGAAGGTCAAGAAGCGCATCTAAAGGACAAAGAGGTTCTAATCTTCGTATCAAGGTGAGTCTTATAATGGAGGAGATTGCTACCGGAATCTCCAAAAAGATTAAGGTTAAAAAACAAATTGCTTGCGATCAATGCGACGGATCTGGAGCAAAGGATGCATCTTCTGTATCGACTTGTGGTACCTGTCGAGGTTCCGGATACGTCAGACAGGTCAAGAGCACATTTCTTGGTCAAATGCAAACCACTACCACTTGTCCGACTTGTAAAGGAGCGGGACAAACGATTACTGCTAATTGCGGTAAATGTAAAGGGGATGGCCGCATGTATGCAGAAGAAATGCTGGATATTGAGATTCCAGCCGGGGTTGCAGAAGGTATGCAGCTGTCTATGAGAGGAAAAGGAAATGCCGGGAAGTCCGGTGGTCCAGCAGGTGATTTACTTATTGTGATTGAAGAGATTACACATAAAACTCTTTTGCGAGATGGAAATAATGTTATTTACGACTTATTCTTAAATTTTGCAGATGCTGCTCTTGGAACATCTGTTCATGTCCCAACTCTGGAAGGAAAAGTTAAAATTAAAGTGCCACCCGGGTCTCAGGCTGGAAAAATATTCAGACTTAAAGGAAAAGGAATTCCTGAAGTACAAGGCTATAAGAAAGGTGACCAACTTATAAATGTAAATATCTGGACTCCTAAAAGCCTGACAGAAGAAGAAACAGATTTGCTGGAAAAAATGCGCACTTTACACAACTTTAAACCTGCACCTGGAAAAGATGAGAAAGGATTTTTTGAAAGGATGAAAGACTTTTTTGAATAAGCATCGTGTCATATCTCAAACCAATAGCTTTACTCCCTTGTATCTTTCTTCTATCTTCTCTTAGTTGTGGAAATGATGCCATTATATATAATGAGATCAGGGAGACAGGAGCATGGTCAGAAGAAGAAAAAATTTCTTTTTCTGACATTTCTCAACAAGAAAATTCTGAAATGATCCTTAGAGTTTCGTATGCTGAGGATTATGGTTTCGAGAATTTATATCTGAAAGCATCTTTTTATTATCATAGTCAACTTCAGCAAACAAAAATATTCTCTATTCAACTTATGGACATTAATGGGATGTGGTTGGGACGACAAAGTGGAAAATTTAGAACCGTAGATCATGTTTTAGATCACGAAATCGACGAAAATCTAAAATTTACTGATTTAGAAATCATCCAATATTCACGCGAAAGCATGCTTAAAGGAGTTAAACAGATTCAATTATTAGTATTAAGGACACCTAAAAAGTGAGCTTAGATCACACGATTCCTTTAGCTCCCCTTTTAATCAAAAGATCAAGTTGACATAGTAAAAGGTATGTCAAACAATAAATCAGGAATCCTTCTTGATTTGAATTTAGACGGGGACGGCTTTTTTACCTAAGAAATTATTCAATGCCTTACTTGCTTTCATAACTACCTGATAGTTAATGGTATAGAATACTTTCTTGCCATCTCTTTTTCCATCTACGACTCCTGCGAGTCTTAGAATTTTCAAGTGTTGAGAAGTAATTGATTGTTCTATCTGGAGCTTATGATAGATTTTGTTGACACTGGTTTCTCCCTTCTGATCTATGAATTCCAGAATCTTTAACCGAAGCGGGTGAGCTAATGCGCGCATAAGATTGCACGAATAGTTTAGCTTATCGCTACTAAACCTAACCTTAGTTTGTTTCATTGAGTTTTCTTATTTCTTATCCGACCTTGAGACAAATATGACCATTAATTTCTTTTTGACAAAGAAATATTAAAAAAAAGTCTAATCTGAAATGTAAATTTTCGGATTAGACTTTTGTCATACAGGGTCTGTACAGAAATAAAACGTAAATGTCTCTATTTCAAATAACTATGTTAAGTTCCTTAAAGTAGTAGCTTACCCAGCCAAATCTTCAACTAACTTAGAGATTTGTTCTAAGCGTTCATTGTTGAGTGAATAGTAGATAAACTTTCCTTGTCTTTCTGTAATCACAACACCAGCTCTTCTAAGAATTGCCAAGTGTTGAGAAGCTACAGATTGTTCTAATCTTAGCTTAATATAGATGTCAGTGACTGTCATCGTTTCCCCGGTCTCAAGTAAATCAATAATGCGTTGTCGCAACTTGTGGTTTACCGCCCGAAGTACTAAAACAGCCTTTCTAAGTTCAGTGTAATCCAGTTGAACATTACCTGTACCTTTCTTAAGCGTTACTGTTTCATTTTTCTTACTTCTCATTTAATAGGTTTTAAACAGTTTTCGAGATGTTTAGCCTACTAAAACCAAACACTATGCCGAAATCTGCTTCAAGTCTGTCAATTAACTATCAATTCTTGTACAATCTATTGTTAATCAACAAATTAGTAAGGTTAATAGTGTCAGATAAACCCTTAAATTATTCTAAAAGTGTCTTTTTAGAAGTTGTAATATTGGGTGATTTGAAGTAAAATGGAGAATGATAAGCGACATCTACGAACAGATTTTGTTCATATTTACTATAGGCGAGTGCTGCGATTAATGATGCACTACACTTTTGTGGTTGTATTTGGATATGCTCATATTTATTAAAAAGATGACTTGCCTTCTTTATGCCTGTTCCTGTAATAATAAGAGATTGGTAACTTTTTGAAATGATTTCTGCTTGTTCTTCCGTAAAGATGACACTGTGTACTTCTTCTGTTAGGTGATCCTTATGGTAGACTGCCGTATATGCTTCCATTCTTCGGGCATCAATTGTAGCCATGATATGGCAATCATTTTCGGCAGGTGCCTTTGATAATGCTTGTAGCGTGGGTATCGCTATTAAGGGAATGCCTAAAGCATAGCAGATACCCTTGGCAGTACTTGCACCCACTCTTAATCCAGTATAAGACCCGGGTCCATCGCTTAGTGCAATACAAGTCAGAGAATTTAATTTATGTCCTGAATCATTAATCACGTCCTTGATCAATGTCGTCAATGCAGCACTGTGACGCATTCCTCCATCCAGGGTCTTTTCATTTAATAGCTTGTCATCTTTACTTATTGCGACAGAACAAGCTTCTGTAGCCGTCTCGATTGAAAGGATTAGTGCCACAGATATTATTCCAGAAGTTTTCTGTATTGATCATGATTGCTAATCAACTTAATCGCGTCTTCTATTTCTGAATCATTTTTCAGGCGCTGATAAACCTTACCCTCCTGGTAAAAGTATCTTGTGGCCAATTCTATTTCTATTTCTTTTATTATATCATCTTTATATTCTATCAAGTCATCCTTTTTGGCCTGAAGCACTTTAGACTGTATCTTCTCAACATCTGTTAGAATATTACTTTGTTTTCCGGCCTTTTCGACAAAGACTTCCATAGCTTTTTCAACTTTAGTGGCATATGAAAATTTTTCTTTGTCCAGATACGATACGAAATCGTCATAGTCGGTATATGAAAGGCTTTCCATTTCCTGAGGCTCATTTTGCGCTCGGAGATAGTGATTTACATATTTAAATATCCATCCTTTTTCGACCAATGCCTGGAGTACATCAGATTGCGCATTAAGGCTTATTTTTACATCTGGAGTCACGCCACCACCATCTAATACTGGACGACCATTCTTGGTATGAAAAACCTCGCGTTTGCTATCCGGAATATCTTTAGGTTCACCATTTTCGTATTCAACACTTTGAATACATCTTCCAGATGGAATATAATATTTAGAGGTTGTAATCTTAATCCTTGAATTATAACCAACTTCTCGTTGATTTTGCACGAGGCCTTTGCCATATGAGCGCTGCCCCAGGATAACTCCCCTGTCATAATCCTGGATCGCTCCAGAAACGATTTCAGAAGCGGAAGCACTGTTTTTGTTTATTAAGACTACCATTGGAAGGTTTATGTCTATAGGACTTCTTTTTGTATCATATTTTTGATCCCTATCCCTGACTTTCCCTTTTGTATAGACCACTGGAGAATCCTTTGGGAGGAATATACCCAAAATGTCTATGGCTTCTGACAAAAGCCCCCCTCCGTTATCTCTTAAGTCTAATACAAGCCCTTCAAGTTTATTTTCT
>JAJCYJ010000313.1 GCA_029262975.1 Saprospiraceae bacterium | reverse complement strand
AATTCTTATATGACAGACTCAAATTAATAGTAAGTTTTTGCGAACACAAAATTTATAATTTTAGAAATTATTTTTGAATGTACTTGACTCAGATATAATTGAATTATATGTCCTCGTTGATTGACATAGCTTATATGGATTGGTGAGTATGTAATTATAATAATGAAATTTTTGTGACTTGCATATTACTCCGCATCGGCCCAATATGTATTGAAAATAGAATTATCAAATTTGATATTTAATAGATTATAAGAATAGATTCATGCCAATAACATTCAACACCACTCATATGAGTTTTATATGTTTGGCATTCCTCTCTGTCGCTTTTTGGGGTTTTACAAAAAAAAAGATTACTGCAACTTATAAGTTGCCCTGTCTTACCGTCCGTGGAAACATCCACCGACATGCCGTTTATAAATCTACGGTTTATGGTTTGATTCTTAGACACTTGTGATGTTGTTTGATTATTAGATATATGGACGCCATTTATTATACTACATTTACAATACTTCAAGTCTTAATTGAATAAAATATTGGGTTGTTTTCCCAGGTTATACGTCTAATAGAAAAGTGGATATTGACAATATATCGAAATTGAAATAAACACATCTAAGAATCCACTTTTTAGATTGTACCCACATAGGAGCTCTGCGGATTTGTAGTCCAATTCAAATCATCCATGTACACAATTATAATTGGCGCTTATCGATAAGTCACAGTGCATCATTTCCCGCTTTATTTCATGAGAGCAAAGCAACAGGAGCTGCGTAATAATATCTATTTATAATGATTGAAGCGTATAGTCTATAGACAATATTTTTGTATTTTTTTTTATTATAGACAATTAGAGTATTCAAGTGGACAAGCTTTTATACTTTCAATTTCCTGAACCTGAATGTAGTTCATTATTGAATAAATGATCCAGGCACTAAATGGAACACAGCCTTGTTATTCTAATCTGATCGATCAATTATATAGAAGGTATGAATTAGGGAGATTCAATATATTAAAGTCAATGAATAATCTATAGTATTATTACAAATACGCATCTTCGGAATATTAATTTTCTGACTTCAATCACTTTTTTTTTTGAGGACAATCACCGAGCTGAATTCTAAGCTGATTTCGGGATTTCAATTCTTTTATAATCATATTTTAATTTGTCTTGATCGAGCATTACAATTATATCTCTATAATTAAGCAAAGAGAACTAATAATCTGTATTCTTAAGGCTTTATCAAGAGCCGATCATTACATCAATATTTACTGTTATTTTGAAACGGTACGTCTTATTATAAATAATAGATGAATCTGGTACACGCGTAGCACAAGAGCTTTGTAGATCTGTACTGAGCTCTTGATGGATATTACTTTGGGTTTCCTAGATTATGAGCAAATTGGCGCTTTGTGGTCGTTTTAATTGTTTTAGCATTCATTCGGTTTATACCCGGTAACTTTCGTCAGATATCGGGCTGCTTTATTGAAAGATATCCCTATGCATGCTTTTATTCGTCGAGGAAGATACGTAGCTTGTCGAGTACTATATAGAATATTGAATTAAGCTGATTTTCTTGTCGTTGTATATAACAAATCTACTTACTATGTTACTATCAATCACATCCTGGTGGGGCGCACTCGAACCCATAGCACAAATTTACTGGGGGATAGCACTTATAGCCACATCCATCTTTCTAATTCAACTAGCGCTAACTTTTATAGGTCTGGATGCCGACCTTGAAGCGGATTTTGATGCTGGAGACGGATTAGGTCTTATAAGTTTTCGCTCGATACTTGCGTTTGCGACTTTTTTTGGATGGGGAGGTGTATTGGCTATTTCAGAAGGATTTAGTGCACCGAAAGCACTTATGATCGCCTTTTTATGTGGCTTCATTGCGATGGTAACGTTGGCCTACATGCTTTCTAAACTATTTGGTATGCAGGAATCGGGTACTATTAATGTTTATGAAGCAATTGCCCAGGAAGGAGAGGTATATATAAACATACCCAAGGCAAAAAAAGGCAAAGGAAAGATACAAATCAATATTGCAGATAAATTAATGGAATTCGATGCTATTTCTGATGGAGCGGCTATTGCAACCGGAGTCAAAGTAATCGTCAAGGATGTTTTAAAAGATAATATCATGCTGGTATCAGCTAATTCATAAACTTAAAATCAACTTACTATGGCAACACAATTGTTAATACTGGGATTTATTCTCTTCTTATTTCTTATCGCGCTCATGATATTTGTCACGCGTTATAAGAGATGCCCTTCAGACAAAATTTTAGTCATATATGGTAAGACCGGTCAGGGTTCAGCCAAATGTGTAGCAGGTGGTGCGGCCTTTGTTTGGCCAATTGTTCAATCTTATGAATATCTCGACCTTTCGCCTATATCAATCGATGTGGATCTAAGAGGAGCATTGAGTAAGCAAAATATACGAGTTAATGTACCTTCCAGGTTTACCGTTGCTGTTTCCAATGAGCCCGGTACGATGGTAAATGCAGCCGAGCGACTATTGGGTAAGCCAACAGATGAGATAAGAGAGATAGCCAAGGATATAATATTTGGTCAATTACGGCTCGTCGTGGCTACGATGGATATTGAAGAAATCAACTCTGATCGAGATAAATTTCTAACTAATGTGGCCTCCAATGTTGGGTCTGAACTCAGAAAAATTGGATTATCACTGATCAACGTAAATGTTACAGATATCCAGGATGAATCCGGGTATATAGAAGCATTAGGCAAGGAAGCCGCTGCAAAGGCTATTAACGATGCTAAAAAAAGTGTTGCAGAAAAAGACAGAGATGGATCTATCGGACAGGCTGAAGCCATGCAGGATCAGCGTATAAAGGTGTCTGAAGCTGAATCAAAGGCAAAAATCGGAGAAGCAGAAGCTGCCAAACAACAGCGTATAGATGTTGCCACCGCTAACAGTCAAGCGGATGCTGGAGAAGCAGATGCGACTAAGTATCAGCGTGTAAAAAGTGCGGAAGCAGAGTCATCAGCTAGGATTGGTGAAGCTACTGCAAGGGCATTGGCAGTGAGCGGAGAAAATGAAGCTAAAATTAAAATAGCGCAATCTGATGCAGCAAGAAGACAGCGTGAGGCGGAAGCTGAAAAGGATGCTGTAGCTTCAGAAAAGATCCAAAAAGCAAATGCTTTAGAAGAATCATATAAAGCAGAGACCGTAGCAGAACTTGCCAGGGCCGCTAAAGAAAAGGCCACAAAGGAAGCTGATATTATGGTTGAAGTAGAAATATACAAACGCAAATTAGAAGTGGAAGCTGAAGCTGAAGCTGAAAAGATACGGCGTTTGGCCAAAGGAGAAGCCGAAGCTTTATTTATGATGAAAAAAGCCGAAGCTGATGGTCTGTTTGAGGTGCTTAAAAAACAAGCCGATGGTTTTAATCAAATCGTCAATGCTACAAATGGTAATCCACGTGAAGCTGTATTAATGCTTATCGCGGATAAACTACCCGAACTTGTAAAAACCCAGGTAGAAGCTATTAAGAATATTAAAATTGATAAAGTGACTGTGTGGGAAAATGGAAGTGAGTCTCCGGACGGTGGCAATTCAACTTCAAAATTTATATCAGGACTTTATAAATCTGTTCCTCCCCTAAATGACTTGTTTGATATGGCGGGTATGGATCTTCCGGGTTACTTGGGTAAATCAACAGCACCTGATGCCATTGAAGAAGACAAACAAAAACCATCAGAATCAAATAAAAAGGATTAAGATAAGTCAGGTAGGTAATTAGAATTCTAATTACTAACTTAATGCTAAGTAATTTATGGGGATCAGTTTTGATCCCCTTTTTAATTTTCCTAAAGAGTTGTTAAACAGCCGCTATTTGGAAAACACTAAGCGCGAAATCTAAATAATACTTTTTTTTAATTTTGATAATTGCAAAATAAGTAACAGACTCTCTAATGAAGCGTGAATGTTATTTGGTGTTTTTGACTATTATTTTATTTGATTATAATTTTATTAATTTGTAAAAATAAGTGTTCACTTCGGTAATAATAATCCATGATAATTGATAAAGGGAGCAAGTTTAATCGGGCTCACTAATCATTTTAATTATTATTATTTCTGTCTATCTTTAGAATATGCCGAGGAAGAACTTCTTCAAGGAACTTAAAAGACGAAAGATTTACCGTGTTGCCATTACTTATGCCATGGTAGCATGGTTGACTGTTCAGGTTGTTTCTTTAACATGTAGCACCTTTAATGCACCGGAATGGATCATGCAAATGATATTTGTAATCCTTATCATTGGCTTTCCGATTGCTCTCTTCCTTGGTTGGGCCTACGAACTCAGTCCTGAGGGAATTGTTCGTACCAACTCAGTAGTCGAAGAAGATTCTATTACAAAACATCGGCAAAAATACATTATTCATAATTTGGTGATAGGAATGCTTATTCTCTTGTTAATTGGACAATTTATATATACAAGAATCAATGATAAGAATAATCAATCATCCTTAAAATTTGAAAAATCAATTGCTGTACTCCCATTTATCAATCTAAATAAACTCGATGAATTGGAGTATTTTTCAAATGGTGTCACTCAGGAAATTATTGATGAGCTGGCGAAAGTTCGAACTTTTGCAGTCACAGCATTTACAACTACGTTTCCTTATAAGAACAAATCTTTGTCTCCCTTACAGATTGCAAATGAACTTGATGTTGGTTATTTGGTATCAGGGAGCGCAAGGATTTTTGGGGATAGCGTACGACTATCAATTGAATTATTAAATCCGCACGCTAAAGAAAGAATCTGGAATAGGACATTTGACGAACCACTCAGTAATGCACCTGGCATACAAACTACAATTGCTAAACAAGTTGCATTAAGCATGGATGTAGAGTTGTCGGATGGAGAAGAAAAAGCATTGGATAAAGTAAGCACTGAAAATGGTGAAGCTTTTAGATTGTTTCTGCATGCCAAAGCTGAGGTTGCAAAATTGAGCAAAGAAGGATTCTCAAATAGTCGGAAATTTTTAAAAAGAGCTTTAGAACTAGATGAAAATTATGCTCAAGCTCATACCTTATTGGCCTGGAGCTACATCCTGGGTAATGCCATGTGGTATCCTGGCATTGGAGTTTCAACGAAAGAAACAGTGGATCTAGCATTGCCTCATATTGAAAAAGCAATTGATTTGGACTCACTGAGTTCAGATATTTATCTTGTCCGAGGCAACCTGAATCTTTATTATAGAGCGGAAATAGCTGCTGCCAAACTGGATGTAGATCATGCTTTAGACATTAATTCCTGGCCAAAAATTCCTACTAACTACTGTATTTGCACAGTAGTAGCTACTTATACCTCGATGGGGGAAATTGAGCGAGCGAAAGAATTAACCAAAATTGGTCAGCAAGTAGATCCAGGGAATGTATTTATTCACTTCGATCGTGGAACAATTTATGCCATAGAGGGCAATTTTGAAAAAGCTGAAGAGGAACTTCACAAAGCCTTATTGTTAAGCGATATTCCACTTTTTAATTTTTTTTTGGGTTGGAGTTACTATCATGATGGAAAATATGAGCAGGCACTTACCTATTTAGAAAAATCAATAAAAGTTGGAGACTATCCCTTGCCTTTAGGTTTGACTTATATGTCCAATCTTTATTATAAGTTAGGGGATGATAAAATGAGTGAATTATTTCGTATTGAATTGGAGGACAGACTGAATAATGGAGAACCCAATTTATCTCTAATGATGGCGATGATAAGTGCGGCTCGAGGAGATCGGAGAGGTACATTAGAATGGTTGGAAACTTCATATCAAAATAATGATTTTGGCATTGGATATTTCATGAACATTGATCCTGTCTTTGCTCTTTATAAAAATCAAAATGATTTTGTTAGCTTGAGAAATAAAATGCTGTACAATCAGTACGAGCCTTTATAATTATCTTCAACCCTACGACTATATTTAGGTTGTAATTAATAGAGTAAAAGGTTGAGCTAATTTTGTCTGCCTATGAAAAAATTAGATGCTGAGGTTTTATGATGATCACTCCATGATTTGAACATCTAAGCGAAGTTGTTTTAGAAACAACCATCAGCAATTAATATAGAAACCTGATTGTATATTTAAATTGGTGAGTTATTAAAGGCAGAATTGGAGAAGGCTGAAAGTAGGATTAATTATGAATAAAAAGGGTAGACCGTCGACTTTATCAGGTTTATAACTATTCCTTAGGCAAGTATTGCAACAAAAAATCAATCTGATTACCGCCCATAATCCCTTTGATTTCTTTTTCAGAAAACCCCTCATCCATGAGCGCTTTTGTGAGTACCCATATATTGGCAGCATCAAAATAAGTTGTTGTTCCGCCGTCCCAGTCTGAACCCAGAGAAACATGTTCATATCCGACGAGATCTGTCACATATCTCATCGTATTGGCTATAGCACGTGGTGAAGTACTTCCTATCGCACCATTCCAAAACCCAATCCCAATAATTCCTCCTTTGTTGGTGATCGCCTTAATTTGTTCATCCGTAAGATTTCTCGGGCTGTCATGTATGGTCCGAATACCCGTATGACTTACTAGGACAGGTTTAGTACTTGCACTTAGGACGTCAGAAATTAGAGCAGGAGAAGCATGGGCGAGATCGATAATAATGTCGGTTTCATTCATTTTTGTAATTACTTGTCTTCCAAATTTTGTGAGTCCAGGTTGATTGAGGCCCGCGGAAGATCCTCCCAATTCATTATCAAAAAAATGAGTTAATCCCATAATCCTGAAACCAGCATTATAGAAGCTGTCCAGGTGCTCTATACGGCCTTCCAGTGCATGAAGGCCTTCGATAGCCAGGATACCACCGACCATGTTCTTATCATTTGCCCTGTTCGTTAAAAAGCTCTTTAATCCTTCGCTCGATTGGATGACTTTCAATGTTCCGTTAGATCTTTTACTGGCTCTATGCAGCTTACCCGCCTGGTACATAGCGCGTTCATACAGACTTCGCCACGTTTTGGAAGGCCATCTGTTGGCCATCGTTAAAAGGGTGATTTGATCCGTATCTCCGCTATTAGCCTCGTAATTTTGTCCTTTAGGTGTCTTTGTTACTACATCAAATACCTGGAGCGCGACATTTCCTTTTAGCAATCGCGGGACATCTACATGACCATGTGATAATTCTTTTAGGATATCCCGATCCCAGAGTAAATTGTCAGCATGCAAGTCGGCTATCAGAAGTTGGTCGTGTATCAGGGCAACTGATGATGGAATATCTCCATATTCATGTCGCTCTAACACATTATTCTCTCCATCTGTAATCTTTGCTGCTATAAAAAAGAAACCAAAGAGGCCAATAAATGCCAGAATAATGAGTGTAACAAAAAATTTTTTCACGGGATCAAATTTACTGGATTTACGGGACTTCGCGATGTTTGTTTAGGATGGTGACTGGATAATAGGGTAGTATAGAACATTTAGTAAAATACTTTAATATGTTGTAATTAATAATTCTTCTTTGTATCTTACCAATATGCATTATAGGTTTGCTTAAAAGCCTAAACTGATGCAGAGAAAAATCAATTCCGGATGTTGATAAAGTTCAACCTCCTACTGAGTTTTGACTTCTTATATTATATTAATTATTCACATTCAAAATGAAATCATATGGATATTAAAGTAGATCGTGGGACATTAGAAGCGAATTCGTATAATGAGCAATATGCCCAGGAACAACTAAAAAAGTACTTTGAAACTTATCCATTTATCACTTCAGCGAAAGTATTTTTCAGAGGAGATAAACATCCGACTAAAAAGGTAAAGATTAATGTCCGACTAAAAGGAAAAGATGTGTTTGCCGAAGGAGAAGGTTTATTTCACGATGCTGCCCTTGATCAAGCCGTTCAGAAATTGAAAACGCAGATGGAGAAATACAAATCCAAACATTATAAGAGGGCTTCATAAAAATTTAAAAAACCGGGGAAAAAGGGCAGGAACCAACGTTTTTGCCCTTTTCTATTTTTATTAATTTAGTGCACATGAATATACAGACAGCTATACAAGAACTTTCAGCAGATCAATTGCAGATAATAGCCCTACCTGTTTTTCTTCTTGCAATAGGTGTTGAGTATTATTGGGATAAATTCAAGGAAATAGGTCTTTATAAAACTAAGGATTTATGGACTTCGTTAGGCATGTTATTGATTACAGCCATCGTCGAATTAATTCCCAAGATTCTTGCCTTTGTCGCCTTTTACTACATCCATGAAATAAGCCCACTAAAGGATGTAGTCGGGAGACAGTGGTGGGCATGGATCATCCTATTCTTTATTGATGATTTTAGCTATTATTGGTTTCACAGGATGAATCATGAAGTCAGACTTTTCTGGGCGGGTCATGTATCTCATCATTCTTCCGAATACCTTAATTTTGGAACAGCATTGAGACAAGGTGCCGGAGAACGCATCCATAAATACTTTTTCTGGCTTTGGATTCCACTTTTAGGATTCGACCCTTTGATGATGTTCGTCGTAATATCCGTTAATCTAATATTCCAGTTTTGGGTTCATACTGAATTAGTGCACACACTTCCTTCCTGGATTGAGTTCATTTTTAATACACCTTCACATCATAGGGTGCATCACGCATCTAATGCCAGGTATCTGGATCGTAATCATGCCGGTGTCTTAATCATTTGGGATAGAATATTCAAAACCTTTTCTCAGGAAAAGTCATTAGACCCTCCTAAATATGGTCTTACGAAAAACATCTCATCCTATAATCCTTTGTATGTGGCAACACATGAGTATGGCGCTATTTGGAAAGATGTAATGAGGGCTAAGAAATGGTCCGATAAATTAAGATATATCTTTTTGGCACCCGGATGGAGTCATGACGGCCCGGATCTAAGAGCAAAGATGCTCAGACAGGAAGTAAATCAGACTTTCTGATCACGGTTAAAACTTTGACATACTGGTGATGACGTGGTGTCGTTCTACATTTTAATCTCCGAAACTAAATACAGGATTTCACGACCGATTTCCTTTACTTTTTCAGAATACTCCAAAGACTCCATTGGTGTATCATCAAATTCTTTTGGATCCAGGTATGGTAAAGAGATTCTATGGGTTGCACCCAAAACCAAGGGGCAATTTTGATCTGCATGATCACAGACCATCAGTGCAAAAAAATGCTTGGCCGGATTAAATTCATCATCAAATTTTTTGCTATACATGATGTGAGGACTCCTTCTTTCTTTGAGAGAATATAGTGTATACTTTGGATTTTGAATAGGGCCTTCCGAATGCAGATGAAATCCCGCTTCTCTGAGGGCTACGACCATTCTAATATTAAATGATGTCTCTTCAGTACCACCACTGAATGCATTTATTTTTTCAACTTTGTAAAACTCGGAAGCCGCCACTAGCCAGGCCTCACCCAGTTGACTCCTACGTGAATTATGCGTACAAATGAAAGTAATATTGGCGGACCCCTTTGACTCTATTTCATCCTTGATTAACTCAGCTGTAAGACGTAATAAGCTTTTCCTCTTTTCATCGATAATATCTGTCTCACGAGACAATTTATTAATAAGACGCAAGAGTGTTTTATTTTCCAATTGACGGTTTTTTAAGTGTGTATGGCATCATAGGATTCTTGTGCTGATTCCCATTTATTGTATTCTGTAGCGAGCTGATCTTTAAGAGTCTGGTATTTACCTAAAATCTTTTTAGATTTTGGATCTTCGTAAAAACCGTCTTCTGACATTTTCTTTTCTAATTTTTTAATTTCATCTTCTAAATTAGAAATTCGTCTTTCAGTATTTTTGATAACCTTGCTTAATTCTTTTAATTTACTGCTATTTGCTCCTCGGTCCTGGGTTATAGATTCCTTCTTTTCAGTTGAGCCATTTGTAACTGTTTTGTGCATTTCTACCTCCCTCAGATTATCCAATTCTCTTTTCTTAAGGAAGTAATTCACGTCACCCAGATATTCAAAGAGTTTTTTATCCCTGAATTCAATTGTTCTACTGGTCAGATCAGCCAGGAAATGACGATCGTGAGAAACCACTATCAGGGTACCATCAAATTTAGTCAGTGCTTGTTTTAGGATTTCTTTCGAAAGAATGTCCAGGTGGTTAGTCGGTTCATCTAATACCAAAAGATTAAAAGGGTTTAGCAGCATACATGCTAATGCCAATCTGGCTCTTTCCCCTCCGCTTAACACAGAAACTTTTTTTTCTGCATCTTCTCCACTGAATAAAAATGCCCCGAGGATATTTCGAAGCTTCGTTCTCATTTCAGGTGGACTATGATCTTCCATGGTTTCAAGCAAAGTCTTATTCCTGTCAAGGGTTTCTGCCTGGTTTTGTGCATAATAACCAATGGTCACATTATGACCAAGTACAGCGCGGCCTTTACTTGGAGATAACTTTTCCACGATTATTTTTGCCAAAGTTGTCTTTCCTTGTCCGTTTTGCCCGACAAAGGCAACTCTATCTTCTCTCTCAATGATGAGATCTATGTTCTTAAGTACTTCCAGGGAACCATAATTCTTGACAATCTTCTTGACTTCTACCGTGATCTGACCAGACCGTGGAGCTGGCGGAAATTGCAAGTTCATGGCGCCAACATCTTCTGGTTCCACTTCGATCCGATCCATTTTATCCAGCTGCTTCTGCATGGATTGGGCCATCTTGGTCTTAGTAGCCTTGGCCATAAATCTATTAATCGTCTTTTCTTTCTGAGCTATTACTTTTTGTTGATTTTCGTAGGACGCCACTTGCTTTTCTCGTCTGTCCTTACGCAATTCGAGGTATTTGCTATATCCGGCATTATAGTCCTGCACGCGTCCTAACTCAATCTCAACTGTACGCTTTGTACAATTATCCAGAAATTGCTGATCGTGAGAAATAATGACCACTGCTCCCTGATAGGACTGTAAGAATTTTTCCAACCAAATAATGGACTCGATGTCCAGGTGGTTAGTAGGTTCATCAAGTAAAAGATAATCCGGTTTCTGAAGTAGCATCTTAGACAGTACAACGCGCATTTGCCATCCTCCACTGAATTCTTCAATCTTGCGTGCTAGGTCTCCTTCTTTAAATCCTAAACCCTGGAGGACCTTTACAGCATCTCCTTCGGCAGAATCACCGCCTAGGTAAGCAAATTGCTCATTGAGGGTTGAGAATTTTTCAAGTAAACTAAAGTACTCCTCAGATTCAAAATCTGTCCTTGTGGCAATAACCTCGTTTATCTGGTCAATATCCCGGTTTAATTCCTGTAGTGCTAAAAATGCCAGCATAGCTTCTTCAAGAACGGTTCTATGTTGCTCTATTTCTATCTCCTGGTGCAGGAATGCCAGGGTGGCATTGGAAGGCTGAGTAATATCTCCTTCCATCGGTGTATATTCTTTAGCCAGGATCTTGAGTAAAGTTGACTTGCCGGCGCCATTTCGGCCTACAAGACCGACTTTATCGCGGGTCTTAATGACCAGATTTATGTGATCAAGTAAAGTTCGATCACCATATTGAACAAATATATTAGTCGCTGTCAGCACGTGTATTAATTCTTTTGAAGGCACAAAGATATA
>JAJCYJ010000312.1 GCA_029262975.1 Saprospiraceae bacterium | reverse complement strand
TTTTTTCATTTGTGAACAGGGCATGGTACAACTCCGTTAATTTGACGCCTGTAATGTCCTCTTCACTTATAATGAGTATTCTCTTCATAATTTATTTAAGACGAAGCTATGTGTATTTATGATTCAATCCGATGACTAGGGTCAATATTCGCAGTGACATTACTTAGAAGAGATATTACTCATGCCCAATATGATATTCGTCAATAGATCACTTGATTCAGGTCATTGAGTTGGTAATGTTCCTTTGATAAATTTGTTCTGAAATTGGACATTATGTAAAGTTTAATTGTGATACATAGATTAAATATATGATATCGTTCCCTTATGGAAGATAAAAAACGAGCCCTCAATACTTGCTTTTTTAATGTCGTGACATTTCTGGTTTATATTAATTATTGAGGTTAGGGTTAAACTTAATGTCATGAGTGATTTGAATTATTAAAGGTGGTACACACATTCGTAAGACCTTTTAAAATATTAAATTGAATTATATGAATATTTATCGCCCTGTTTCTACGATTATGACTACTTCTCTCAAGACAGTTTTGTCGAGTTCTGTTATGACCGAAGTAGCCGATATATTTGAAAACCATTCTTTTCATCATATTCCGGTTATTTCAGAAGAACATTTTCCAGTCGGTGTGATCAGTAGGCATGATTATAATCAGCTACAGCATCACTTTACAAGAAATGGATGGGAAATAGCTGAGGCGAGTAACAAAAGATACTTTCAATCATTAACAGCGGATGAAGTCATGACATCCTGTCCGATAACTCTTGATAAAGATGAACCAATCACTGAGGCGGTCAATGTATTTCTAAATAATAGGATCCATTCCATCATAATTACTGACGTGGGATTGTGTGTAGGTATCGTCACACCTTATGATTTAATACGAGAATTGAAAAAATTATCTACTGTCATGCAATAAGCATTTAATAATAATGTACAAGAGTAATTGATATCCTAATGCTTCATTTTATATTTTCGTTCTTTTTGCTTGGATTTACTGGGAACTATAACGCCCAGGGTTCTGACGTATTTGTGTTTCAAAGTTTTGATTATCTGTTAGTGAACTTTTGGCTTTCCAGTGAAGGCGAGTCTCATCTTTTGGACACAAATGTTGATCAAATTGAAAATGAATGGATTGGTATAAGAGGGTTAATTGCAAACACATCTATCGAACATTTTGATCAATACCGATTTATTAAGGATCAGGATGACAGGATTATGGGTGTGAAAAATTCCGTCAAAAAGAATAAATTAATTGATGCACGAAAGGAGACTTATATCTTGCTGCAAGCATTTTCCGAAGTCCGCTCTTGTTATACTAATTCTGATTATTATTTAGATGCAATACTTGATGCGTATGATACTTATATATCCGTTCATAGAATCATCCATGATGAGATGTTGGCATTATATGAATGGACGGAGTTTATACACTATGTTGATCAACTTCAATGCAAAGTAGAAATCTTAAAAGCTGTATTGAAACCGATCGATGGATCTTCTAAGTCACAGTTAATAGATGAATCACTGACCAGGTTATATGACTGCCTGGTTACTCTTAATGATTCTTTGGAACATGCTTACAGGCCCGATTTTGAAGTCCCTTGTGATGAACTCGAGTCGGCTTTTAAGGAGTTGTTTCTGTCTTATATGTCGAGTCTTGAAATGTAAATATTTAAACGTATAACATCCTTATCATTCAATTGTTGGCCGATGAACACAAATGATATTTATTATTAACATTTGTGATTCTGATCATGTCTTTTGATTGCAGTATGTCATCAATTTGTATACAATAAAACTTAGTAAAAATTAAATAACTATGAATTTGAGAAGACTTCTTATACTCTTTATCATGATTGGTTTCTATGCCTCTTGCAGTTCCATAACGTACTGGACTGATCATCAGGAGGATGTAGATTTTAGTGATTATAGCACTTATAAAATTGACGACCAATGCAGTGACTATAACCCGGGTATTAATCCCATACATCAACAAAGGATTAAAAATGCGATTGAGATAGCACTTAGAGATTTAAATTACTCAAAATCTGAAGATGCTGATTTAAGCATCAAATATTTCGTAATGAATGAGACGAAATATTTTTACGAACACTGCCTGCCAGAATATGATGATGTCGCCGGTGGAGGACAGTGCATAGACAAGGTATATACTTATGAAGAGGGGACGCTGGTAATCGACTTTATTGATATTAGAAGAAATTTAGCTGTATGGCATGGTGGGGCCAATGGGGATTCCTGGGACAATATGTCGAATGCAGATGAAACAATTAATGAGATGGTCGGCCGGATCATGCAAGAATATAAAGAACTTGCAAAGTCTTCAGTATACGCATATGGACACAAGTGAGGGCAAGTGATTATAATCAACCCTTATAATGATATCACTCATTGTTGTGAAAGTTAAAGGATTTGATCTTTGAATCTAATGAATTGTTAATCTTAAAACATCAATCACATGTCAGTCATAAATTATAAAGATCGGAAGATGGAAAAATTGTATCCTTCATTCTTCGATGAATTATTCAACGCTGATTTCTTGTCCTTTCCCAGGAAATCATTTGCATATATGCCGGCAACCAATATTGAGGAAACAGCCACAGAGTTTAAACTTGAAATGGTCATACCAGGTATGAAAAAAGAAGATATTAAAGTTGAAATTAAAAATGAGATGTTAATTATTTCTGGTGAAAGGGAAGAGCTTAATAATGGTGAAGAAAAGAAGTATACGAGAAAGGAATACAGTTATAGTTCTTTTGAAAGATCCTTCTCTATTCCTGGAAGTGTTTCAGGTATTGTGTCTGCAAAATATGAAGACGGCGTTTTACTTATTTCTCTGCCCAAAAAGTTAGAAGAGGTAGTTACGTCCAAAAGAATAGATATTGTATGACCTTTTTTATACTTACTATATCACTGGTGGATGGTCAGTCCGCCAGTGATTATTTATTCTACCCTAATAAAATTTTAATTGAGAGACTTATTTGAAAATGAGTAATTATAATGTTTTGTTATATGTTTTTAGAAACTGAATAGAGCATATTAGTTTTTCAGCACACATATTTATTCGTACCATTTATAAAGGCTGCAACAAAGGATGTGGCCTTTATTTTAAGAGGGAAATCATCATGTGTTCTCGAGATTGTTAGAGGATTAATTATTTATGCACAAGACCGGACTATCTGAATGGTTAACCAGCATTTCAACATTACTGCCAAGAAAAATTCTTTTAATTGGATTGCGGGATAGGTAAGATATTCCTACGAGGTCTATATTATGCTCTTCAATGAAATGTCTTATTCCGGATTGCACAGAATAATCTTTGAAGAAGTGAGTTTCACATTTATATTCATCAGCAATCTTCTTAAAGTCCCTGAGAGCCTCTAACATGATTATTGAGGGTTGTGAAAACCATGAGGATGTATCTATACTCAATACATGTACCTCCGCTGGGTCGAATATTTTCACAAACTCGAGGAAGGACTTAAAAGCAGCTTGTTCTTCTGTATTCAAACTTGATACAAATGCGACTTTATTTAGTTGAAACGACTCCTGAGCGCTCTTTATAATGAGTGCATTTGTTTTTATTTTGCGAATGGTTTTTTGAGTATTAGATCCAATATACCATTGAGCTTTGCCGCTTTTACCGTGTGACCCCATAACTATTAAATCTATTGGGATTTCCTTAAGTAGACTATCAATATTATTTAAAAAATTTCCACTTTTCAAATGTATTGTACTGGACACTCCTTTATGTCGGGCTATGTCCTGGAGTGCGATTAATTTGTGCCGAGCTCCAATTGTGATATTCTTACTTTCATGATCACTTAATTTTTCATTAAGAGATAAATCTTCCCAACCTTCAGGTATTGAAGCACAATGATAAATATGGATATGACTATTGGTTTTTTTTGCTATTTGGCAAGCTGTCTCGAATGCATAATCCGCTATTGTAGAAAAGTCTGTTGGGACAAGTAAATTCATAGAATAATAGTTTGATTGTAATCAGAAATAATAGGGATTTCTACTTCCTGATATCATGGTTTATCATACAGATTTAAATCAGTGCGTAAAGAATGTAATCCTTTAGAATTTTGTTTTTCCAAGGTCCAGTCGTCGGTAGCAGAAGTCTGAAGCCATAACTCTTTGGATCTTCGGTAGATTTGTACATTCAATCCCAATGAGTCTCTCATCGTCATTTCTATGTACGCTACGGTATCTTCTGGCCGAATTGTTAATTCTTTCGTTTCGTGAATTTTTCTTGCATTCCTAATTATAGTTTCAGGAGGAAATTTGTCCTCGTCGGAAGAACCCTTATACTTGTCGTGTAAGGATTTATAAAATTCTATTTTTAGACCCGGAAATTTACTTGAAAATTCAGTCTGAATTTGAGCTATAGTTTTATCGTCAGCGATTAGCATAATGTTATTTTATAATCAAAAGTATTGGGAATGCCCTTGTACAATAATGATTCGTATCAATCGACAAAGTGATATATGTCAGTAAATTATGCGGACAATGATTTTTCAGTGTTAACCATTAATTGGAATGGCACTTAATATTGATTGAGTCTTAACCAGGATACTGTTTATTAATTCGTATGCAACATTAAGACATCCTGCTGTTTTGCCTGTTGCGACTTCCATGGGTCAGATATGTAAGATTCATCGGGATCAATGAATACTTGCTTTCATAATTATATAACTAACCATAACTTAAAAATTTGCTTTAAGTCCCAGGTTGATGGTTCTTGGTTGATTTGGTCGTACGCCTGCAGGACGTCTGGAAACGACGTAAATGTTATTCGTAAGATTATTTATGTTGGCAAATGCCGTAATCATTTTTGATAATTTATAATTAACTGCGAAGTCAGTGGTAAAAGCATCGTCTGTTGACAGATCTGCTGGTCCTCCAAATTTTCCTGCCTGAGTGAGCATTGCAGTATTGTATTTAGTACTTATATCAATTAGTACCTTTTTATGTTCTATAGAAAAGCTTACGGCTATTTGATGTTGCGGTACATACGGAAGATGATCCCCGTAAGATACAGATCCCCATCCCTCGAACTCACTATCGAAATCCGATTGAAATGAAGCGGTTGTATATGTATATGCGAGGCTTACGGGCATTCTGTATTTATTATTCAAATTATTTGAGGCGATATCAAACGTCATAGAAGCTTCTATACCTTGGGCGATAGCGTGACCTCCATTAAATAAATCTTGCGTACCGTTGCCACCCGAAGATGCTAAATCTGCTCCAAGAAGGTTGCTGTAATTATTGACATAACCCAGAATTTGAGCATTGAATGATGGGGTATTATGACGCCATCCAAGTTCATAATTCCAGCTTTCTTCAGGCTTTGTTCCTTCTTTGGATCCAGGTGGGGCGAACCCTTTGTGTATTCCCCCAAAAAGATTCATAGTCTTTGAGACCTGATAAGAAGTGGCCAGACCTGGTATCCATACATTTACTTTATTTTCTCTTTCAGATAAATCTAAGCCTAATCTTTCACTGTCAGATCTGCCGTAGTCTTTCCTGGTTATATTAATGTGCTCAGATCTAAGACCAGTTGTTATTGTTAATTTTTTGTAGGTTATTTTATATTGTGCATATGAAGCAATTGCACGAGCTGTAGAAATTCGATTGCTTTCGGTGCCCGGTTGACCTGATTTTGTTAGTTTCATCGTGCCATCGTTCATTAGATAAATATCTTCCCATTGAAATCTGTCTACCTGATCTTTGTGCATGCGCAATCCGATATCTAGTTTATGACTGATTTTACCTTTACTAAGGTGGAATATGAGATTTGTCTGAATTCCTTGCCCGAAATATGATCTGTTATTGGCTTTAACAAGCATTTCCCCATCCTGGGTATTTTCACCTTTTATAATTGATAATTCTTCTTGATACTCAAGGGGAGCACTTAAGATATTGGAAATCTTTTGTCCGTTCACTTTATCAAGTTTATACCAGTTTCTTTTAAACTCTGTACGATAAAGGCTGGTATGAATATCAAGAAATGGTGT
>JAJCYJ010000311.1 GCA_029262975.1 Saprospiraceae bacterium | reverse complement strand
TGCAAGGGTTTTTTGTTTTTTAGCCAAAGTGGAATCTTGTTTCGAGGCTATGGTGCAGATAGTGTACTTCACGACACCAACTCTGTTTCTCTTTTTAGGGCTTGTGACTTTCAAGAAGACAAGACATTTCTATTACCTGTCTGTCTAATGATGAACATGCTGAAATGATTTCGTAAGATGAGTTTTTGGAGTGTTCACTCGACATACTTATAAGCAATATTACAGGGGCTTAGTGCAGGTTGTTATTGGGAGATACCCGAGCATTGCTTATCTTTCTGCGAGACTCCCGCTCACCATGCAATCAAAGCGTACACGAACGTAGACAAAATGAACACATTAATAGCTATCATCAAATCGAGCTTGAGATGAGGCGGAAAAGCTATCTATTGTTCTGGAAAATTTTCGTTCTAATTTTTATCCAGTGATTTATGAAAGAAATAGATCTTAGCTTAAGTATACCATGCCGCATTACATGTCAGTATTGCAAACAATCGGTTGAGACCAGCTACTGTATCATTATAGATATCGAAAAAAGTCCACACTTAATTAAGCGTGCAGCTTCTGGCGATATCCATGTGGAACCGTGCCCTTCATGTTATAAGCCAAATACGTTGAGGGTCACTTTATTGTTCTTAAACCGCAACCAAACACCTCATCTGTTTTTCTCACCAGCTTTGTATAACGATACAAAAAGAAATGAGAATGACAAGGAGTTTCTAGGATACCATCTGAAAAAACATGCTGGCGTTCAATGGCGGGAGGCTTGGGTAAAAGACCTCGTATATGACATAGAACATCAGTTCCTGCCATACATTTTTAAACCTTTCATAAAACCCGCGAAAGGAGAGGCAATTGCAGCTCTGCAGATTGTCCTATTTAGACTGCTGCAGGTTGATAATGACCTCAAACTTAAATTTATTCAGTCGTTTCCCGAACTCATTTCTTCAGAAGTTGCCGATCGTGCGCTTAAAAAGATGATTCGTCATGCTGAAAAGAAGTCAGACGAAGATATGGCAGCATGTTTTCGAGCCAATCAATATAACCTCTATGTGATGAGAATCGCTAACAGCTCCCTCAAGAAATCTGAAGATTCCTCAATCCAGGTATCCGAAGAGTTGTTAGAAATTATAGACCGAACATATGCAGTATTTGATGCAGGCGATAGGCTCCAAGCAATTAAACTTGCTCGACAGGCTTTGGAAATTTGTAAAGTAGATGAGAACGTCCAACTTTTTGCTCACTTAAGTTGTAGTCTCGCGGAGTGGTTGGATCAAGGAAAAGCTCAGAGTCGGGCGCGGGATGTCGATCTCGCTCTACACTATCTTACAGAAGCATTCGCATTATGCTCTCCCAGGGTTACACCTCAAAATTTTTGTGATGTTATCAATATGCTTGGCCACTTTTACGTAATACGGATAAACGGAAAACTCGCAGAGAACATCGAGCGTAGCATTGGCTATCTCAAGAAGGTTCAATATGTCGATAGTACTCGAGTTGATGCAGAAACCGTAGCCATGATTCAGCACAATCTGGGAAATGCCTATCATAAACGTATTAAAGGAGAGCATGCCCAAAACATTGAACAAGCTATTAAATATTTTTCGCGGGCGCAGAAGCATAGGACAATGGTAGAACCCTCTGCGAAATGGGCGGGAACAGAAGATGCGCTTGGCGTTGTTTATACTACCCGTATCCGGGGCAGGAGGGCAGACAACATTGAACGGGCAATCGAACATTTCAACAATGCAATCGATGTCCATCGCAGAATCAATCAAAACGATGATCTGGCGACTGCGCTGAACAACCTTGCGACTGCCTATGGGCGACGCATTGTAGGGGACAGGGCGGAGAATATAGAACTGGCTATTAAATGTGGTGAAAATGCTCTACAAGTTTGCACCCCTAATTATTCAAGTGAAGAAAAGGCTAAAATTCTTGTGAATATGGGGGTTGCTTATTTTGACCGCCTTTACCGTATTCGACCTGAGAATATTGAAAAGGCCATAGAACTATACAGTAATGCACTCGAGTTAGTGAAGGGAATGAGAAACCCGTTGTTCAAAGCCAAAATTCAAATGAACCTTGGAAATGCATACGGAATCCGAGTGCACGATAGAAACCATATAGAAACCGCAATCAAATTTTATGGAGAAGCGTTAAAAGGCTTGGTGAACGAGAGCGGGTCTCGTCAGTTGGTCGCACTTATTAATAGTAATTTAGCAGGGGCTCTTGTCAAGCGAAGCAAGGGTAGAGCTATGACAAACTATGAAAAGGCCATACATCATTGCGACCTGGCTTTGAAAGTTTTTACACGTAAATCTTTCCCATCACGGTGGGCCACGACCAACCACATTCTTGGAATTGCCCATTGGCAACTTGCTAAGGATAACAAACCTTTCGCTCCTGAAAATGCAATAAATTGTTTGAAAAGTGCTCTTCGTGTCCATCGATCAGATCGATTTCCACATGAATGTCGCCGTTTACTAAATGATCTCGCGGATATTTACTTTGAAAGGGAAGAATGGAAATTAGCCTGTAAGGCTTTTAAGGAGGCGATTAAAGTCGGAGAAAACCTACTGATTGACTCCTACAGCTATACCGGACGCCAATACCAAGCTGGTCAAAATTCTATGATTTATTCGCAACTGGCATACTGTTTTGCACGACTTGGTAAATTTGATGAAGCTCTAATCACACTTGACCAAGGTAAGACGAGAGTTCTTGCAGAAGCGCTTACCGTGGGCGCTACGGAGCTTAACTCCCTTCCAGCTTCCTTACTAGCTAAACTGGAAAAGACTCTAAAAAATGTCAATGATATTGAAATCGAGCATCAACTACCGACAGATACACCTGAACGAAGATCTGACCAAGAGCTGGCTTCCTTACTGCATGAAAAGCATTTGGCACTTAACAAAGTCAAAGATCGTATCAGGCGTCAATACCCAGAAATCTTTCCTGTCGGATTATCGGTTTCTGAGTTTATGGATTTGATTCCTTCTGGTGGTGCTATTGTAGCTCCTATTGTTACCTCACGTGGAAGCATGGTTTTTATTTTACAACATGGATGCAAGCGCCTTACAACACAAAATATCTTATGGTTAGACCGTTTCAACTTTAATGATCTAATGACCATGATGAGAACCAAAATCAGACAAGGAAACACTTCTGGATGGCTCGTGGAATACGTAAAATTTATCGAAGCATCCAGTTCTGAAAAAATCGCCTTCTGGCGTAATTGGTGCGAAACAATTGAGCATACTTGTCGGACACTCTGGAAAAAATTGTTGAATCCTGTCTGTGAGGCACTTCAGCATGCAGGACTGGCTGAAGGTAGTCCACTGGTCCTAATGCCACAAGGTGGATTGGGCTTACTGCCTCTACATGCCGCTTTTCGAGAAGTCGGTGGCAAAAGGCGCTACTTACTCGATGAGTTTGCTGTTAGTTATGCTGCAAGCGGTCGTACGTTACGTAACAGTACGTCACGCCTGATGAAGCGATTAAGTCAAACTCGATCAATCCTGGGAGTTATAAATCCAACTGCAGATCTTACTTATGCCACCAGTGAATGGAAGTCAATTGCAAAGCTTTTCCATAAGAGGGAAACAACATCATTATCTGGGCAAGAAGCAATCACCATAAATGTTGAGAAAGAGATACCCAAAAGAAGCTACCTTCATTTCGCATGTCATGGATTCTATGACTGGATAGATCCTTTGAAATCAGGTCTAAACCTCGCGAATGGTCAAGTACTATCACTGGCAGATATCACAACAAAGCTAAATCTAAATGGAGCCAGGCTTGTTGTACTTTCAGCCTGTGAGACTGGAATCACAGACGTAGTAACATCACCAGATGAGTATATAGGATTGCCGTCTGCAATGATGCAGGCAGGTGCCACATCGGTTGTCGGAACTCTTTGGGCTGTTGATGACCTCAGCACCATGCTGCTCATGGAGAAGTTTTATCACCATCATATAGAAGATGAATTGCCGCCAGCATTGGCATTGCGATTAGCACAACTATGGCTTGCTTCACTGAAAATTGAAGAAATTAGAAGAAGGTTTCCAAAATATAGATCTAAAAATGCAATCCCCTTCAAACACCCTTTTTACTGGGCTGCGTTTATGATTATAGGTCAGTAGGAGAGTTGCCATGGCAGCACTATTAAGCAGAAAATGATCAGATTAAGACATGAGTAAGTTCAGAACTTGTACGGCGTTCTTCATTCAGGAATTACTCGTCAGCACGAATCATCTCTCTGGCATGGTATGCCAAGGTAGCATCTGCATGACTTACCACTTAGGCTGACACTTTTGTAACAATACTCATCACCGTCATGTTGACCTTACCTTAAACTTCCAGATTCTGAGCTGTCATCCAAAAATGTGCTGAAGTGAGAACTAGGTAGATTACGGAATGTTTCATATGTAAGCTTTTGTTATAGTTAGTTTACTACTCATCAGAAGATATATCTTTAGACAAATGACTTCAATGTTCAATTCCAGAGTTACATAAATCCTTCGTTTATCAATTCCGTATTTCTAACACTTTTAGTAATAATTCATAAAGTACCGTCCTACTTAAATTAAGATAGTTCTATCATAGACCTCGGTAAAATTACTTGAGTAACTCTCTGCCCGAACCTCATCAATCCATACCCACAGCCGTCTTTGACAGTAGAAAAATTACTCCCCCTGAGAGTGGATACCCTTCAATATTCAATCATTTGAACACACTCGTCAAGGTAAAATTATCAGGATTTCGATCAGTAGAAACTGAAGATGGTGACAAGTATGTAAGATTGATTTTATCAAGTGATCCTGAAATGGACAATTCAAAAAACACTGACAATTTTTATGAAACAAATAGAAGAACCTCAATCTCATGAACCTTCGATGATCACGTAGTTGAAACAATGTTTGGCAAAAATATCGATGTTTCTAATACCCTATCCAACATAAAAATACAATCCAAATGGGCTCAGTTAAATAAAATTTCACTGAGCTAAAAGTGCAATTTTATGAAGAAGGAATAAAGATTGGCCAGATAAAGAAAGGCTTGATTTGAGGTATTCGAATTTTATAACGCCTTATAATTGATTTTGAATCCTCTTGTGTTTCTAGCTTGATGAGGAACTCTCTAAGTGCGAAAAGTGCAATTTTATCCAAAACTGCTATCCATGCTGATAACAATATCCATTAGCATTTTTGGTCTTCCTTTTACATCTAATACCTGACCGTGTTTTTCCACTACATTGAACGGAATTGACACGCCTAGGTGAAGCATTCTTCACAGGAGCAACTACATTCTGAGGAGCTTGAGCAACATTTTCCAATTTTGCTTTTGTAGGCTTGCATCTGCTACAAGCCGTATAGCCTGCTTCTTTTATCTCATCAAATTTATAAGCGATCTTACTATACTTCAAGTAACTACAACTCGGCATATGATACTTAGAACCTGTTTTTGTCACATAGCAAGTTTGTGCATCTACGAATATATAAGATGCCAAGAATGTAACTATTAGTAAGACATGGGATAATCCCTTGAACATATTATAAAGTGAGAATACTTATGAATACAACGGATAAATATTGAAAATTATTCAATCATTACTACTAAGTTCAATAATATGAACTTAGTATGTTTGATTGTTCACGAAGAAAGAACTTATATCAAGAATATTATATGACATCAGGGAGGATTTATTTCGGACTCCAAATACGTTATCTCTTCCTGAATTTAATAATAATACGCACCTGAATACCCATTGGTTTCATTGAATAATTAAGACATAATTCATATGGACTCTATCAAGAGTTTATATACAGCCCGAAGGTTCAGGTTTGGTTTATACTAGAAATTCAGTCTAAAATTTTCCGCGTATGTGATATATGAAAACGAAACTTTTCTTCTTTTTCCAAACTACTATCAGGTTGAATTATATACCTTTTTTGGCTTTCGATATTCATTTACATAGTCAACTATGTAGTTAACTAACTATTATTTATTATATTTGTATTGTTACTCATTAAATATGGAAAGAGACTTTATTCAAGAACTTGGTTACAAAGCATTAGATAATCGATTAAAGCGGATAAGTGATAGAATGCTGCATGACACAAGAAAGTTTTTCAAACAAATCGATTTAGATGTAGAACCAAGTTGGCACTTAGTATTCAAATTATTAAAAGAAAATGAAATACTCACTATGGTCGAAATTTCTGAGCAGTTAGGGTATTCTCATCCATCAACAGTAGCCATGCTTAAAAAGATGACCGCCAAAGAATATATAATATCTGAAAGAGATACTGTTGATAAAAGAAAAATAAATATAAAACTGACTCAAAAGTCCAAAAACCTCCTTCCTGAATTAGAACAAATATGGAACAGTTGCGAGCACGCTATTTATAAAATGATCAAAAAAGATCTTTCTATTATCAGGCATCTTGATGACATCGAAGCATCATTAAAGGCTATCCCTTTTAATGAACGCTGTAATAACGAATACCACAAAACAAAAAAATAAAAACACACTACCATGTTTAATTCAAATAAAAATTCAAACACTCCCTCAGAATATAATAACTCAGAATTATCACGAAGGGGAATGATTAAAACCTTAGGCTTGGGATTAAGTTTTACTGCACTTCCTTCATTTGTGACGGCGGGAATGACAGAAGTATCGATAGACGCTTTGGATCATGGAGAACGGATTATTCCAGTGCGAGAAGGAGAATTAATTGAAATGCAAAAATTTATCGAAGATTGTATTGCAGCTAACAAAGAATCCAATCCTCAAGAAGCTGTTAAAGAGGTTTTAGCACGAGGTGTATCTAACCCTTCAGCAATGTTGAAAGCAATTGGTGAACCGACTGAGGCAGGTCTAAAAGTTTTTCTTCGCTCAAAGGAACTAACAATTTTTGCCGCGTCATGGACGCCTCAAATGAACCTTATGCCACACAACCATCATATGTGGGCAAATATCGGAATCTATACTGGTCGAGAAGACAATATTATCTGGAAACGAAGCAAGAGCAGATTAGAAGCTTATGATGTAAGATGTTTATTTCCTGGGGATGTTGCAACCTTGAATATAAATGCAATTCATTCTGTGACTAATCCTATCCAGAAATTTACTGGAGGGCTTCATATTTATGGTGGCGATTTCTTTGCTACCGAACGCAGTCAGTGGGATCCAGAGACACTCAACGAAGAACCTTCTAATGGTGATGTAATCCGTAATATTTTCAAGAAGGCAAATGAACAAATGCTTAGAATGAAAAATGACTAGTTTTAATTTTCACCCTATTTGTTTATTGCGTAGTCAAAGTGAAGGACTTGCAATTAGTAATCTGAAGAGCAGTTATCTTTAAGAATTACTATAATCGTTGGGGAAGGGTTTATTGATATGCGTCAAAGACAGAATCTAACTATGGAAAGTCAGCCCCCTCCAAAAGAAAAATAATAATATGAAACGAGAGCTAATATCAGGAGGAAGTCCTTATGAAGATATTATAGGATTTAGTCGTGCAGTACGCGTAGGGCCATATATTGCGATTGGAGGAACAGCACCAATGGATATGGACGGAAATACAGTAGGCATTGGTGATATATCTATTCAAACCAAACAATGTTTTGAAACTATAAAAATGGCGTTAGAAAAAGCCGGTTCAAGCTTAAATGACGTGGTTAGAACAAGAATGTTATTAACGAATATAAAAGATTGGAAAGGTGCTGCTGAAGTAAGGGCATCCTATTTTAAAACTATAAAACCTGTTGATACCATTATGCAAGTTTCGCATTTTATAAATCCAGATTGGTTAATTGAAATTGAAGTAGATGCTATTGTTGCCTCATAAAATTTTTGGGCTTAAAGAATAGAATCCCTTAGGAAATAATAATTCAGAGATAAAATGACGAACATCAATCAACCTTAAGACCTATACTTAACCGACCATACCGAGTATCCTCATCTGTGGCATCTATTTCGTAAGTATATTTTCCTTTATCCAAGAGTGTCTCTCCGACGAAATCAATAGGCTGTATCGTGTAGGTCTTCCCGGATATTTGTAGCTCCACAAAAGCGTATCGATAAGCTGATGCAAATTTTTTATATCCAGACTTAGCTCCGGATTTTAAGTCACAGTATGAATGTTGCCCTCCATTGGTATCTACTTCCACATCTGTGAAGTCATAGTCGCTGACATTCTTCAATCGTATTTCAATCGGCCCGCTATTATCCTGGCCATCCATACATGTCGAATCGCCTGAATCCTCAGTACAAGAATAAGCCAGGGTGATCATCACTAATAGAAGCCAACAGAAATGACCCATTTTCATTTGAATAGTACTCATAATTTTAATGACTTATTTAATTAGTAAAAAAGCACATCAATTGCTTATCTAGAATACGATTCTTGAACGATCAAAGTTGGGAAAATGTATAATTAGGGACATTCAGTAGTAAGGAGAAGAGTAGAAATTTTATAAAGAAAACGAAAGGTTCTTAGTATGGCGGGCGTGCTAATAATCGCATAATTATTTGATAATCAATTTTTTAGTGATAGCTGAATACCCTTGTAATTACACAGCCGATTGATTTTGACATTAATTATTCAAAATTAGAGGCCAAAAAGACACAGATGCAGAATTCTCTCTGGTATGTCTTGCTCTCCAGTATAGAGGTCATGAAAGCTAAACACCCATGAATGGTTCACTCGCTTCAATACCCCTGTGGGTATTGATTACTACGTAAATCGCTCACTCATGTTAAGAATCGGGATGACTGATTGATTTCGCC
>JAJCYJ010000310.1 GCA_029262975.1 Saprospiraceae bacterium | reverse complement strand
AATTTCATTTTCAAGCCCATCGCTGGCAGAATAAGTTGCATAATTCCCCAGCACTTTCTCTTCATTTAGATACTTATATGATACAGGTCTTGGAATAAATGGTAATAATTCTTTCTCTGGAACATAGCTCAATCGTTGATTTTCGAGAAACCTGGACGCGGAAGTAGTTGGATTGAGTTTTGCCAATGTCTCTTCATTGATTCCACTGACCTCCAAACTCACCTCTTGAGGATTACCATCAACTACGATAAACATACCTTTTGGTGCCTCGCTTTGCTTATCTATAAAGTCGGTGATATCATACGTGTATTCCCTCGTAGCACCATTCGGTAATACAACAAAATCTTTAGTAGGCCTCAGCTCAAAAAGGTCTCCATTTTTATTTAAAATAGTTATCTCTGACGGCATACTCTTTTCATCAACCCGACCACCGACATGATTGTAATAAATTACCCAATTTTCGGACGTCATATCAACACCCAAATTATTAGTGATTTTCGTATAAATTCTCGTAATATTTGAAGGCTCTAACTCTATAGAAACGAGTTGCCAGGAGATCTTAACATCCTTAATTTGATCAGGAGCTGCATCCTGCTGGCATGAAGAATACAGACAAAGAATCGAAAAGAGAATTATGTGGAAAAGAGGTTTCCTTGGCATATCTATATAGTTGTGAACTTGTTAAACGAAATATGAGCTGACAATAATGTGTACAGGAGTAAGCACCGCTTTTTTAAAACACTTCTACTATCATTTCTACTTCTACAGCAATATTCCTTGGTAGAGAACCCATTCCTACCGCTGCCCGTGCATGTTTCCCGCGATCACCAAAAACTTCAACCATGAGGTCTGAAAACCCGTTGATCACTTCAGGTTGGTTTGTGAATTCAGGGCTCGCATTAACCATTCCTGTCACTTTAAGTATGCGCTTTACTTTATTGAGATCGCCGAGATGTGCTTGTAATACTGATAGTTGGGAGATACCTACAAGTCTGGCAGCGGCATATCCTTCCTCAACTGAAAGGTCTATACCCAATTTTCCAGTCACATAGCCACCTTCAGGTTTCGTAGGTCCTTTTCCAGCCAGGAATAGTATCTTGCCTGCTTGTGTGATATTTACATAATTAGCTACCGGAGGTGCAGGTTCAGTTAATGTTATATTTAGTTCCTTGAGTTTTTCATCGAAATCTATATTGGGGAGTTCAGCTATAGTGTCGGAGGAGGCAGAAGACTTAGGATTTGTATTTTGAGTTTGTTCACATGAAAAAAATACAATAAACAGAGGAAGGAACAATAGAAGAATTGATTTCATCATTTCAGATTTGTTATCGTGGAAAGATACACCTTTGCAGGTATAAAGGAAAAAATGTTCATAATACTTTGCGCTATAATTTTTGGACAGTTAGGTATGATCAATTCTTCTGATCACGCAATTTACTTATCTACTTTGGAAATTAATATTTCAGAGACAAAGTCTGATGTAGTGATAAAGGTTTTTGAGAATGATTTGCGAGATGCTTTACGCGCACACTTCAATCGAAGAATTGATACAACCTCGCAGGTATTTGAAATAGATGTAAATGCTTATTTGAATGCTCATTTGTCAATAATATTTGACAATAAGAAAGTTACTCCTTTTGTTTCGAAAGTAGAACTTGTAGGTGAGTCTTATCAAGTATTTATGTTAATGGAGCATGTTCGACCTTATCAGAAGATTGAGATCAATGCTGATTATTTTATGGAGTTATTTCCAACCCAACAGAATGTGCTGCACATTTCCAATAATGGAAAAAAACAGTATTACATTTTTAAAAAGGGCAATGAAAAGTATAAAATATTTATTGAGTCTTAAACAGATCTATGAGTGTTGCTGTATTTACTTTTATTCCAGTCTCCAATGTTTTCTCCGGACTTGGATAATAGAATGGAGAATGTAATCCTGGTAAGTCACCACCGTCTATTTTAGTCTGACTTACGGTGCCCAGCCAATAAAGTACAGTAGGCACTTTGTCTTCAGTATTTCCATAGCAAGCAAAGTCTTCCCCGACCATTTGAGGTTCAGCATATACAACATTGGATTCTCCAATAGCAGACCCTGCAGAGGAGCTTACTTGATTTGTTAATTCGGGATGATTATAATTAGCAGGTGTATATTGATCAGGAATATGAATCTCCGGAATCATATCTTCTGTTAATCCTGCCGCAAGAGCAATGCCTCTGGTAATCTCTCCCAGTCTTTTGTGAATTAGTTCTCTAACTTCTTGTTTGTAAGTTCGGACTGTCAATTGTAGCGAGACTTCATCAGGAATTATATTGTGTTTTGTTCCTCCTTTGATCGCACCTACAGTGATTACAGCATCATCTATAGGTTTAATATTTCTACTTACAATGGTTTGGATTTCCATTACAATCATGCTTGCGATAACCACGGGATCTATAGACATATGAGGGGACGCTCCATGAGCTCCAATTCCTTTTATTTTAATATCTATTGATTCTGTATTGGCCATCGTATAGCCATCACTAATACCTATTTGGCCGGCTGGTAAAGTGGGATTACAATGAAGACCTAAACCAAAATCAGGTACACCAAATCGATCATAAAGTCCGGCATTGAGCATAAGACGGGCTCCTTGTCCGATTTCTTCAGCAGGTTGACCTATGAGCATCAGTGTGCCGCTCCATTTGTCCTTCATCGCTATCATGGCTCTTGCTGTGCCCAACCAAGTTGTCATATGCATATCATGACCACAGGAATGCATGGTACCGACATCCTGACCATTGTACACTGTATTTAATTTACTTGAATATGGTAATTCAGTTTTTTCCCACATAGGCAATGCATCCATGTCCGTACGATATAAAATCTGTGGCCCTTCTCCATTCTTTAAGATTCCGACAACCCCAAACCCGCCAAAATTTTCAGTTACTTCAAATCCGATCTGGCGTAGTTCTTTGGCCAGAGCAGCAGCAGTGTTTTTTTCTTGGAGTGAGATTTCGGGGTGCATATGCCGTTCCTTGTAAAAGTCGACAAGGAATTCTAAATCTGCACTTAAATAGGAGTCGACATCTTCGACAGGGCCTAAGGACACAAGACTAAAAATAAAAAATAGAGGATATAAATAAATATTCATAGCTGCACGATTAAAGATGAACAAGATATATAAAACTTTGACCATTTTAGCTACACTAAACAATGGCAAGTTATAGAACTCATTAATCTAAAAGATGAAGAGAAAATACAAAGGGGATTACTTTGAAATGAGATGTTCCAATAAGTCGCCTACATAGTAAGATACAAAAGCAGCTATAGCACCTAATACCAATGTCTCAGCTATACCTCGCCAGACAGATGTCTCTGTCACATGCGTTTTGAGGACACCAACAATGATAAACCCAAAGGCGGTAAATATGGATGACCACATAAAAGTGCTGCTAGTCATTGGATTTATAAAATCCCAGACATACACCAATAAAGGAATCAACCCTATAAGAATGAATGAAAAATAAGTCACCGCTCCTATATAAAAAGGAGACCTGCTTTCTTCCATCATTTCAAGTTCTTCTTTCATCATCACATCTACCCAGCGATCTTTATTAGAAATGATCACATTCACCACCTGTTCCAATAACTCGCCTTCAAAACCCTTGTTGATATATATATCCCTGATTTCTTGCTTTTCGGTATCAGGCATGTTTTCTATCTCCCAATATTCAAGTTGTTTATGTTTGTTATAATTATCTATTTCAGATTTCGCCGAAAGGTATGCACCTATAGACATAGCAAATCCGTCTGCAAATAAATTAGCAAAACCAAGGATAATAATGACCGCACTGTCGAGACCGGCACCCACCGAGCCCGCAACAACTGCAAAAGTGGTGACACATCCGTCTATCCCACCATAAACAAATTCGCCTAGATAATTTTCGAATTTGCTAATAAATGTGTTGCTCTTATGAATGTTATGCTCACTATGCGCCATATTGTCTTAATCCGAATTAACGTTACTGCCAAATATCCAATAACCGGTTAAATATATTTCTTCTAATTGTCTTAAAGATGGAATAAACCAATTATTAAATTAATATCAGATCTATTGTTCATTTTTTACATCGGCATTTATCACAATTCATGCAAGCGCCGTGATGCGTAGAACTATCTGCGTGTGGTGCTTTGAGCATTAGAAATAATTTAGGCAGTTTAAGTTCAATATCAGCAATTGTGTGAAATATTAAGGTGTGGCCATTATATTTAATAATTGATTTTGAGTCTATGTTTTCAATGTGAATACTTTCTTTCACTTCAGACTCATTGAGAATTAGTTCTTGCTTCTTCTTTTCAATGTAGCTTTCGATGCTCGTCTTAAGGTTTCTTTGAATTTCAGATGGTATTCCAGACAACTCAATTTTGTGCATGGTAATATTTTTTATTCGGCTTAGGCGCAGTTATAGAATTCAGATAAATGAATTAATAGAACTGACCAACTTATTAAATAAGACTATTGTTTAATCGATTCAGTATTATTTCATTACCGATCATTTGGTGTCAAAAGTGCAGACGTTCCGTCAAGACCTTTATGATTAAGATCATTGAGCGGGATGACATAGATCAACACAAAAATTATTTTCTTTTTTTTATTGGGAATAGAGATAGAGGGTGTGATCTAAAAAGGATTAGCATGCGCAGTAATACCAGCTTTTTAATTCTTCTTCAAGCTGATCAAGATATTTCCAAATGTTCTCATAACCTTTGATTTGGACTTCATTTTCTTCTAACACTATATGCTCCTGAATCGTATTCTGGCTATGAGAAAAAGCCAGGGAAAGGTCTTTCATTCTCTCCTTAATATCGAGAAATTGTTGATTTTCTTCTGCATATTTCAGGTTAATCATAGTAAGGTATTATTTGCCCGGAGGAGACTTGAGTTGTAAAAAAAAATAATTCAAAAGAAAGTAATGGAAAAATGTGTTTGGTAGAATTGTTGTAATTCACTGAATAAGTGATTTCTAATTTATAGATATCGTCTCATGAGCACATCGGTTTGTTCGTCATTTCCTAGCATAAAATTATGTGTGTTGAAAGCTTTAAAGCCATGTTTTTGATAGAATCTTATTGCATTTTTATTTTGGTCCCATACGCCTAACCATATTAATTTCTTATCCTTTCTTTTTGCAATATTTATAGCTTTATTTATTAATTCTTCTCCAATCTTCATGCCTTGAAATGAAGGTAATATATATATTCTTTCAACTTCAATGGCATCATCGAAGTTGTCCTCAGTTTGAGCAGGTCCTTCATTAATTTTCAAATATCCAATTACCTTTTTGTTATACATCACAAAGAAAAATTCAGAATTGGGATTATTCAGTTCTGATAAAACGGTTTTAATATCAAATGCCTTTGTTACATATATCGCCATATCTGAAGCACTGTTTAAAGCACCAAAGGCCTCGATAAATGTATCATGTGCAAGATCTCTTAATTCTTGTACATCAGAATTATTTACCTTCTTATAATATATTTTCTTAGTATCAATCATGTTAATTTATAATGTAAATTATAAGAGCGGAGCCATTGGAAATACTTGCAAATCACATAAAATTATCGGAAATATTTATCCCAAATTACAGTTTTTTCATGTTTGGCTGCATATTTGGCCGCTTCCAGGATTTGATTGACAATTTCATTATTGTCAAGGGATGAGGGATCGAATGGAGGTAAAACTTTACCTTCTTTTACGACATGGTATAAAAGTGAAAATGGGTCATTTAATTCAGACTTAAGAGATACTATTTTCGATTTTTGTACCACTCCATTTTTTAGAATTTCAATATCCTGTGCATTCTTGCAGATGACATATCCATCAGTTCCATATACTTCCATTTCTTTTCTGCTATGAGACCAATTCCACGAAGCTTGAATGATCACCTGGGCATGCTTATAAGTAAGCACTATGGTAGCTTCATCTTCTACATTGGGATAGAGTTGAGGTTTTAGTTGTTGTGTGATACACGAGACTTTAAGTGGTTTTTCACCTTTCATAAGCCATGTAGCCAGGTTCGCACCATAACATCCAAAATCTGTTAAGGCTCCACCTCCATTAAGTTTAGGATCTGTTAGCCATTCTAAGAACTCTGCATTGCATCCTATTTCGACTGGACCTTGATGTCCTATGCTAAAGACTATTTTTCTAATCGTTCCAATTTCATGATTTTCATGAATGATGTGGTAGGCTTCATAGTTCGTGTCATACCACGAGGTCTCATAATTAGTAAGCAGGTGTATTTTATATTTTTTTGCGAGAGCGATCATTTGCTCTGCGTGCTTTTGACTTACAGCCAGGGGTTTTTCAACCATAACATGTATCCCACGCGGAGCACAATATTGCACCACTGAGAGATGATCGTAGATGCTGTTAAAAGCTGTTACTGCTTCAGGTCGAGTTTTGTCAATCATTTCTTCCAGTGTCTGATAGACAATGTCCATGGAAAATCCATGCTGTTCGCTATATCGTTTTGCCAGATCTTTATTTGGTTCAACAATACCTACGATTTCTATGTCTCCAACATCCTCTCTTCCCAAAATCCAGTGAACATGGGTATGTACAAGACCAACAACTCCTACACGAAGTCTTTCTTTAATTATTTCATCATTGATTTGCACACCTTCAATATTACTTCCGTCAGTTGGCATGTTGGGCATTCCAAAAAGGATAGTAGTTTGTATCAGCAGCAGAACGGTCGATATACAAGTGCTTTTCATTTCGATGAGATTTATGGAACTTAATTAAGTATTTATCAAGAACGATTATTAAGTTATACATTGTTCTTACAGTTCTTTTATTCACTACAGGATATTTCCATTTTGTCAACAAAGATTTCTTATACGTGTGGTACTTCATCTGAGCCTTTAATAGGCATGACGATAGGCGATGCATTTGATCAGACGGTTAAAAAGTTTCCCGATAATGAGGCACTGGTATCGCGACATCAGGACATCAGGCTAACCTATCGTGCATTGAAGATACAAGTCGATGACTGTGCCAAAAGTTTATTACAAATTGGATTAGAAAAAGGTGATCGATTAGGGATTTGGTCTCCAAATTGTGCAGAGTGGGTAGTGATACAACTTGCCACGGCTAAAATTGGGGTGATTCTCGTTAATGTTAATCCGAGTTATCGTCTTCATGAACTTGAATATGCACTGTCGCAATCGGGATGTAAAGCACTTGTACTGGCGGATAAATTTAAATATTCGGATTATACTCAGATGATTTATGAATTAATCCCGGAAGTTCGGTCTTCAGGGTCTAAACCATTTAAATCTGCGAAACTAGCGAATTTGGCACATGCGATTTCTCTTGCCAAAGCACCTCGTGAAGGACTTCTGATGTGGTCAGATTTTATGAAATTGGGCGATCCGATTGATGATGAAAAGTTAAGAGTTTTACAATCGCAACTGTCTTTTGATGATCCGATTAATATTCAATATACAAGTGGTACAACCGGTTATCCAAAAGGTGCTACACTAAGTCATCATAATATTTTGAACAACGGATACCTGGTCGCAAAAATTCAAAACTTCACAGACAGAGACCGATTAGTTATTCCGGTTCCATTATACCATTGTTTTGGCATGGTGATGGGGAATCTCGGATGTATCACCCATGGAGCGACGATGATTTATGCAGATGCGAGTTTTGAGCCATTGTCCGTTTTAGCTGCAGTGCAGGAAGAGAAGGCCACTGCTTTATACGGAGTACCAACGATGTTTTTTGCTGAATTAAACCATCCGGATTTTAGTGCCTATGACATGTCATCTCTTCGTACCGGTGTGATGGCTGGCTCGCTTTGTCCATCAGCATTAATGAAAAGAGTGAATGACGAAATGAACATGACAGAAGTTGAGATAGCTTATGGCATGACAGAGACCAGCCCTGTTAGTACACAGACAAGACATGATGCGCCTTTCGAAAAACGCGTGCATACTGTTGGAAGTATTATGCCACATACAGAGATAAAAATTATAGACCCCAAGACGGGAAGGATAATGCCTATCGGCGAGAAGGGAGAACTGTGTACTCGGGGATATTGCGTTATGTTGGGATATTGGAATGACCCTGAAAAGACGGCTGAGGCCATTGACAGTGCGCGGTGGATGCATACGGGTGATCTCGCTACGATGGATGAAGACGGATATATTTCTATCGTTGGCAGAATAAAGGACATGATTATACGGGGCGGTGAAAATATATATCCTAAAGAAATAGAAGAATTTTTATCGAATCACGATCAAATTCTGACCGCCCAGGTGATTGGTGTTCCAGATCATAAGTTTGGTGAAGA
>JAJCYJ010000309.1 GCA_029262975.1 Saprospiraceae bacterium | reverse complement strand
ACTGCGCTGGGAACAACCTTTTCTGTGATTATCGGCCTAGATATTCATACTTCTATCATCTCATCGGCGGCAATAGCGATCTTATACACGACTATCGGGGGATTATGGTCGGTAGCATACACGGATGTAATTCAGTTATTTCTGATTCTATTTGGTTTGGTGCTCGTTATTCCTTTTTTACTCTCTAATATTGGAGGCCTGGATATTCTTTGGAGCACATATCAAGCTAAATTTGGCAGTAGTGCATCTCTGATACCTGATAAGGAAAGTATGGGCAATCACTTTTGGAATTGGCTGGACTTTGCGCTGCTATTGATTTTTGGTGGTATTCCATGGCAAGTTTATTTCCAACGTGTGCTTGCGGCCAAATCTGAAAAAGTGGCCATGTGGTTATCCATATTTGCAGGTGTGCTATGTATCGTTATTGCAGTTCCGGCAGCGGTCATAGGCATGGTAGGCTCGGTCACAGACTGGACAGCGCTTGGCTTGCCTGGGCCAGAAAACCCTGCAAGTACATTGCCTTATGTCTATCAATTTCTTTCGCCTGGCTATGTGGCATTGATTGGATTAGGAGCTATCGCTGCTGCCGTGATGTCCTCCATAGATTCTTCCATGCTTTCTGCCAGTACGATGAGTGTGTGGAATGTATACAAACCATTATTGAAGCCCAATATGACTCAAAAGCAGCTAAAGAAGGTCATTCAGAGGATTATTGTGATAGTAGGTATTTCAGCGACAATACTTTCATTAAAAATCGAAAGCGTTTATGCATTATGGTACCTCTGTAGTGATTTTGTTTATTGTCTGCTGTTTCCTGCGTTAGTAGTCGCCTTGTTTGATCCTAAAGCGAATAAAATAGGAGCACTATCCGGATTAGCCGTAGCGACATTTTTAAGGATAGGAGGGGGAGATCCAACTTTAGGACTGCCTGTTTTACTCCCTTATCCAATGTTAGAAGAGGGTATCGTTCTATTCCCATTTCGAACTATGGCCATGTTTTCAGGATTAATTACCATGATAATTATTTCACGACTGACCCAAAAAAGGTGTCCTGCGAAACAATTGGTAATGATCAAAATCAATTCAGAGGATTAGTCTCGTACGATTATTGTTATGATTTTATATTTCCTTGAAGTGAACAAGATACATTCCCTCAATGTAATTTATCGATCCTATGTATTTTAGAATACTTTTGCTTGACAATGACTTACTAAGACAACTTGGCACTAAAAAATAAAATAGTAGGATCCGTTGCAATACTAATTGGACTAGTATTGGTGTTTCTTGTGGTGCGCGTAATTATTAATTTATGTACCATGGTACCCACAAATCCCGAGCTCATAGAAGGCCCTCATTTGTTTCATAAAGGGGATAATGTAGAAGTAGCTACATTTAAAATTCGACATAATAAGTATATCAGAGACAGTCACACTTTTGACAAACAGGCCTTCCATCTTAGAAATATTACAGTCCATATTTCTGGATCCGATAAAAGTTTTCGTACCAAAACATTTTCTGAATTTGAGATCCCTGATTCTAAGTATAATTCACCCGGAAAAACGATCGTCATCTCTGATATAGAAGGTGATTTTGAATATTTCGAGGATATCTTGATTGGCAATGAAGTGATAGATAAAGAATACAACTGGATATTCGGAAGCGGCAGTCTCGTCATTTTGGGAGATGTATTTGACCGTGGAGATAAGGTTACAGAGTGTTTATGGCTTATTTACAAATTAGAATTGGAAGCCAAAGAACATGGCGGGCAGGTACATTTCATCTTAGGCAATCATGAGATCATGGCCTTGTTCGGCGATGACAGATATGTACATAAAAAGTATAAAAGACTGGTCAATGCGATAGAATCCTCTTACGAGGACCTGTTTGGTCAGAATACTGAATTAGGATCCTGGATAAGATCAAAGAATGTTATTGAAGTGATTGATAACACTCTATATGTTCATGGTGGAATAAGTCCTGAATTAAATGAGCTTGGTTTAACAACTCAGGAAATAAATGAGGCTGTCAGGAGAATACTTAATTATGATAACAGGACCGAAATGATCGATGAAGACCTTCGACAGATTCTATTTAATTCAAAGGGACCTTTTTGGTATCGTGGTTACCTGGACGACCAAATCACAGAGGAAGAAATTGATGAGATACGCCATGCTCATCAGGTCGATCATATTGTAATCGGACATACTATTGTCCCGGAGATAAGTGATTTTTATAATAAAAAAATCATCGCAATAGATGTCAAAAGAGAAAATCAACCATTACTTACTGCCTTGATGAATGAAAAAGGAAGTTTTTTTGTAATTGACCAGAATGGCCGAAAAACTCAATTATAAAATGAGTGTAATCAATCTAATCCGTCCAGTTCTTTTTGCCTTTTTGTTCTTATCAATTAGTGCCTCAGGCTGTCTTAAGAAAAATAAGGAACAGCTATATTTTGCTGATACCACATCTACATTCTTTTCTACACTCTATAATTCTGATACTTTATCAATCGAATTACGCACAGATTTCGCATCTATCTATACGAATAAAGAAAGTGATGATAAACACTATCAAAGTGCTCATATCCTTGCTCGGGATGGTGAAGTGGAACTGTTAAATGAAGAAATTGTAGTTAGACCCAGGGGAATCACCCGAAAGAGAATTTGTGATTTCCCTCCATTGATGCTCAAAGTGCCGGATGACAATTTGGAACAATTTGGTTTTTTTGAAACTGACAAT